>CAYPUM010000263.1:0-5816 GCA_964413545.1 uncultured Roseibacillus sp.
ACGCCGCCGAGGTCGATGTCGACCTCATCGAGGCCGAGGAGGGCTGGTCACCGTGCCTGAGTCTGGACGACGCCTACAGGTTGGACGACGTCCGGAAGGCCCTGCGAGACGGCGATGTTGGCCGTGCTGCCCGCCTGTCCCGGGTCTACAAGCTCACGCCGGTGTCAGGCTGAGGGACCGGAGAACCATCGGTTCAACTTGACGGTCAACACGCGCCCCAAGCGCGCGCATGTCGTCCGATTCTGGACGGCTTCTCGTTCGAGATGCTCCTGCGGCGCACCGGCGACGGGTTCGGCAGCGAGCGCCAGGTCGCGGCCGCTTTCGCGAGAGACGCAGATTATCCCCGCTTGATTGTCCAACTTGATGCGGCGGGTTCGAACGAATCCCTCGATGTCCTGTTCCAGGACCAAACCGGCAGCTACTCATGGGAGGCTGACTACGTCCCGCTCCCGCTCAACGAGTGGACTCACTTCATCGTGACCTTCGACGATGCCACCGACCTTGCAAAGGTCTATGTCAACGGCGGCACCCCCGCCACGCACGACCTCTCGAGCGCCGGCCTCGATTACGACAACCTGGCCAACAACGACGTGACGTTGTTCAAGACCCGGTCAAGCGAGAGCGCCAACCGCCGCTTTGACGGCGACATCAGCTTCGCCCGGTTCTACGATTTCGTGCTCAGCGACGCGCAGGCCGCCGCCAACCACGAGGCCCTGACCTCCCGCCTCGAACTCAACCTCGCGGTGGCCGGCAGCGATCTTGTGTTCACTTGGGACAGCCGTGACGGCATGTCCTACGATTTGCTCAGCGACACCGGCCTGACGGACGCTCCCGAGACCTGGGCGCCCTACGTCGACATCTACACCGTCACCCATCGGGGCATCCGCGCCGATGTCTCGGGAACCAACACCGTGACCGTCCCGCGGGATCCCGGCGACTCGGAGCGCTTATTCGTCGTCAGGGAGTATCCCTCCCCGCCGGTGGTCGGCACGCAGAAGCAGCTCTTGGTGGACGATTACGTGGTGGCCGAAATGCAGAACGTCACCCGGGAGACGGGGGAAGCCACCAAGCTCGGCATCGTGATGGCGCCGACCCTGGTTTATCCCCGGGGAACAACTCGACTTTCACACGCGCCATGAAGAAGGCACCTGGGATTTCTACATGGCGCCCTCGCGCGACGGGGTGCATTTCGATTTCAAAGCCGCGGCCTATCCCCCCCGCAAGCCTCTCATCCCGCGGGGTCCGGACGGGAGTTTCGACAAGGACCTCGTCCGCCCGCCGATGCACATCATCACCCGCAACGACGAGCATTGGATCTACTATCTTGCGGCCAACGAACGCTGGGGACCCCCGGTGTGGGACGCCCGGCTGGCGCTGGCCAGGCTGCGCCTCGACGGGTTCTTCTGCCTGCAAGCCGGGAAGGAACCGGGCACCGTCATCACCAGGCCGTTCAAGCTCGAGGGCGCCAAGCTGCAGGTCAACGTCGATGCCACCGCCGGCCAGGTGAAGATCGAGCTGCTCGACGCCGCCGGCAAGCCGATCGCCGGGTTTTCCGGTGAGGCGAGCCGGACCTGCCGCGGGCACAACGGCTTGCGCCTGGAACCAAAGTGGAACGACCAGAGGGACCTCTCGCCGCTGAAAGGCAGAACGGTGCGCCTGCGTTTCACCATGACAAACGCCAGGCTCTACGCCTTTCAAATCCTGTAGAAGAAGGAGACCAGCCATGCCCAGCGAACTCCGTCTGCGTGCCACTCCCGTCCTGCGGTGTCGCGGGGTGATTGCTTTCGTCTGCGCGGCCGTCACCGCCTCGCAGGGGTGGGCGGGTGAGGTCCTTTACAACGGCATCGAGCTGCCCGGCCAGTGGCCGCCGGAATACGACCGGAATCCGCGGGAGCCGATGCCGACGCCGTACCTGGAAGATCCGCCCGCCGTGATCCCCATCGACGTCGGGCGGCAGCTTCTTGTCGACGACTTCCTGATCGAGAAGACGACGTTGAAGCGAGCCTTTCACACCCCCGAGTATCATCCGGCCAACCCGGTGCTCAAGCCGGACAAGCCTTGGGAGAACAAGAGCGTGGGGTGGTTTGCGTCGCCCTTCAGCGGCGGGGCGTGGTACGATCCGGCCGACCGGCTCTTCAAGCTCTGGTACACGGGCGGATTCCTCTCCTCCACCTGTTACGCCACCAGCCGGGACGGGATCCGCTGGGAGAAACCGGCCTTGGACGTCGAGAGCGGCACCAACATCGTGCTGGAACCGGTCAAAACCGGCCGGCGCCGCGTCGACACCACCACCGTCTGGCTGGACCTCGAGACCCGGGACTCGAAACAACGGTTCAAGTACTTCGCCACCGAGGCCGGCGGAGGATGGGGAATGACCTACCGCACCAGTTCCGGCGGATGGGATGCCGACGCCGCGACCGGCCTCGCCATCCTGCGCCGCGACGGCTTCGCCTCGATGGACGCCGGCCGCAGCGGCGGGACCCTGACCACCCGGCCGATGACCTTCAAAGGCAGCCGCCTGTTCGTCAACGTGGATTGTCCCGAGGGCGCCCTGAAAGCGGAGGCGCTGGACACGCAAGGGCGCGTTGTCGAACCGTTCAGCGCGGAGAACTGCACTCCCCTCGCCACCGACGGCACGCGGGCCGCAGTCACATGGAAGGCGACGAAAGACCTCTCCGCCCTCGCCGGCAAGCCGGTGCGCTTCCGCTTCCACTTGACAAACGGCTCGCTCTACGCGTTCTGGGTCAGCCCGGACAAGTCCGGCGCCAGTCACGGCTACGTCGCGGCCGGCGGCCCGGGCTTCACCGGCCCCACCGACACGGTGGGCGGGAAGGGACGATTGAAATAGCAGCCCGCCCTACCTCATTCCGGCACTCCAGAAAGTCCCATGAGAACGAAAGACGCAAGATAGCACTATCATCATGAACAGGCATCACCCTGATCCGGCCAAAGTCGCCCTCGCCATCGCGATGCTGGCGCCGCAACTCACCGCGGCCGACGCCGCCGTCGAAGGGCCCCTCGACCCGTTTCTTGGAGAACCGAAGCTCGAGATGCAGCAGCTCTATCCGGGCGAGCGGCTTCCCAACGTCGTGGTCGCCATGGACGGCACGGTCCTGGCGATGTGGGGGTGGGGCCGGGTCCGGGTGCGCCGCAGTGAGGACGGAGGCACGAACTGGGGCCCGGAAATCCTCCTCGGCAAGGGATTGAACGCCGGCGGATTGACGGTCGACGAAACCTCGGGTCACGTCCTGGCTTTCGTGGAAGACAGGCACCCGCCCGCACCACTGACCCTGTATCGCAGCGAGGACCACGGCAAGACATGGCACGCCCGGGACACCGTCATTGCACCGGACAAGAAAGGAAACGTCCCCTCGATGTGCATGAACGAGCACGGAATCACCCTGCGCCATGGCAGGCACAAGGGCCGCCTGTTGCGCCCCTCCCGCTGGTACGCCGGCAAGAACGAGAAGGCGCGCTGGCCGCAGCATTACACCAACGCCATCTACAGCGACGACGGCGGCACCACCTGGAAGACCAGTGACCCGTTCCCGGCCATGGGCACGGGGGAGGCGACCGTGGCCGAACTGTCCGACGGTCAAATTTACTACAATTCCCGTCGCCACTGGGCGCCCGAGGGCGAGAACCCCCGGCGCCGCTGGACCGCCCGGAGCGAGGACGGCGGCCAGACCTGGAAGGACCTCTCCATCTGCGAGATCCTGCCGGACGGCGACCAGGTCCGCGACTACGGCCTGATGGCCGGACTGGTGCGCCTGCCGGTCGCCGGACGGGACATCCTCATCTTCAGCAACATCGAGAGCCCCTCCGGCCGTCATCACGGAACCGTCTGGGCCAGCTTCGACGGCGGCACGACCTGGCCGGTCAAGCGCCTGGTTTTCGAAGGGGCTTTCGCCTATTCCTCGCTGACCGCGGGCAGGCCGGGAACTCCCGGCGAAGGCTGGATCTACCTCCATTTCGAGGGCGGCCCGAAAGGAGGGGGGACCATCGCGCGGTTCAACCTTGCATGGCTGCTGGAAGGCGGGATGACCGGGGACGGAGAATTGCCGGATTGGCTCAATGGGCAGGAGCCTCGCCCGTCGAACAAGAGGTTGCCCGGATGCACGAAGCAGACGGGATCCACATCTGAGCGAAAAGGATCACGCGCCTCCGGCGAGCCCACAGAGACTCCATCATGACGGGAAAGGAACGGATCCTGGCTGCCTTGGCCGGCGGCAAGCCGGACCGGGTGCCGTTTGTGCCGAACATCTGGCAGTGGTTCCACGTCAACCAGGCCCGAGGCGGGCTGCCCGAGCCGTTGCGGGGGTGCACCGATCCGGTCGAGGTGCTGAGATTGTTGGAGGCCGACGTGTTCTCCAAGTTCGACGGCCTGGCCGCGGCGGAGGTTCTTCACCGGTGCGAGCGCACCGTCAGCTTCACGGGCGAGCGGCTCGCCGGACAACCGGCCTGGAGTTCCTTTGCATGCTTCGAAGGAGGAAGCGTCCGGGAAGAGACGGTCCGAACACCCGACGGCATCCTGACGCACGCCTGGAAGTACGAAGCGGAGTCCGGCGCCCCTTTCGAGTCCGAGCACTGGTGGAAGGACTTCGACGCGGAATACGCGGCGGTGCGCAGCTGGATGGAAGACGGCGAGTGGGTCCTCGACAGGACCGCCCTCGCAAACGGACTCGCCAAGGTCGGCGAGTCGGGCCTCGTGCTGTTCCAGCTCCTGCCCACGCCGCTGAGGAAGTCCCACTGACTGGCCGGCCCCGAAACGACGGTTTTCTTCCTGGCCGACCACCCCGACGAGATGCGCGAGTTGGCCGCCATCCATGAACGCCGCTCGCTGGAACTCCTGGAACAGGTCGTCGACGAGGACGACCTGTGGGTATTCGAGGTCGCCGACAATGTGGACAGCCTGTTCTACACTCCGCCCCTTTTCCGGGAATTCTGTCTGCCTGTCCTGCAGAATATGGCCCGCATGGTCCACCGGCGGGGAAAGTACCTTTTCATCTATGCCTGCGGCCGGCTGAAGAGCCTCGCTCCACTCTTTCTCGAGGCCGAGTTGGACTGCGTCGAAGGCCAGGCCCATCCGCCCCTCGGCGACTGGCGGCTGGACGAAGCGCGGGCCCTGAGCGGTCGTCTCATCGTCTGTGGTGGAATGACGGCCGTCGAGCAGGAGTGGTCCGGACCCGGCGCCATCGACCGCATCGATCGGCACGTGCGGGATCTCTTCGCCTCGATGGGAGACAAGCGCCGTTTCCTCTTCGGCTCCGGCTGCAACACCTCCCCGCGCACCCCTTACGAAAACCTGCTCGCCTTCCGCGACGCGGCATGGAAATACGGCCACAACGGCAACCGTCCCTGAACCGGCCTGGCCGCCACGCGATAGTAGGGTCAAATCTGGGGCCGATCCAAGACCGTTGCCCGCTCCGGTGCCGCGGACATGGACTGCGGTGAACACCAACACCATGCATCCAGGAATGAAGAACACCTGCTTGCGGCCGGTCCGGATCGTGACGATCGCCTGCCTGGTGGCATCGCTACTCACCGGCCGCGGCGCCATGGTGGAGCCCGGACGGACCCCATCCGAACAAGAGCAGGTCGCAGGCTACATTGGCCCCGTCATGGGCGACCACGACTGGGGCTGCATCTTCGCCTCCGTGCCGATCATTCGCAAGGACGGGATCCTCCTCTACTACGGCGCCAACGACGGCCGCTTCATGGCTTGGCGCAACGGCTTCTTCTGCCTCGCCCGCCTGCGCCCCGACGGCTTCGCGGGATACGAGCAGATCGCCGGCGGAAGCAACAAGACCGGGTCG
>CAYPUM010000264.1:0-5811 GCA_964413545.1 uncultured Roseibacillus sp.
TGCGATGGCCACCGTGGAGTAGCCCTCGCCGATTCCGTCCACTTCCCAGAGGCGGGGCGGGCCTCCCTCGGGCCACTTTGCGATCAGGCCCGATTCGGCGGACTTGTTGTCGCGATTGGGGCCGTGAAACTGGGGCCACTCGGCAGCGTGCATCTGCGTCGCGGCGAGCGCCATGAGCAAGGCCGGGGAGAGGATACGTTTCATCCGGAGCAGGGGGTGCAGATTTACTCTTCGATCATCACGCGGAACCCCACGTCGAACGGGCCTTGCCATGCGGGGTATCCGAGCCGGCAGGCGGAAGTGGCGTGCTTGGGGAGACTGTTCCAACTGCCGCCGCGGACTGCCTTCTTCCCGACGGGGTTGTCGTTGTTGCGGCCGTCTTTCCCGTTGTAGGGGTAGGGCTTGTAGCCGGAGCGGGTCCACTCCGCGGCGGTCCCATGCATGTCCAGCAAGCCGAAAGGATTCGGCTTGTATCTTCCGACGGGTGCGAGGTGCGGCGCGCCGTCCGCGTAATGCCCGGTCTTCTGGAGCTGACCGCCGTATTCCCGGGCCGCGAAGTTGGAGTATTCGCCGGGGTTTTCGGTGAAGGAGTGCTCCGTGCTGGTTCCGGCGCGGGCCGCCCATTCCCACTGGGCCTCGGTCGGCAACGTGACGTTCCTTCCGGTTTCCTTCGAGAGCCACTTGCAGTATGCCATGGCCTGTTTCCATGAAACCCGGATCACGGGGAAGAACGGGTTGTTCTGGTAGAAGCCGCGCACGCTCTGGTCCTTACCGCGCCTGTCGTACACGCCGTTTTCGTGGCCGGGATCAAACAAGCGGTACTGGCCGAGGGTGATCTCGGTGGTGCACAGATAGAACGGCTTCTCGATCCTGACTGCCGCCACCGGCAATTCGTCGGGGAACCCCTCGTTCGAGCCCATCACGAACTCGCCGGCCGGGATGCGGACAAACTTCAAGGGCAGCGGGAAGCCGTCCAGCTTGATTTCGAACCCTTCCTTTCGGCCGGCCTTTCGCTGCATTTCCCTTGCGGAGTTCTCGTTGAAAGGCCAGCCCTCGACGCTCACCTCGCGGATGTCCAGTTTTCGCTCCTCCGGCGCAACGTAGACGCCTTCCTTCCTGACGTAGGGATTGACGACGGCTTCGGGGTTGGTGCTGACGCTCGTGTAGCGTTCCCGCAGCTCAAGGCGTCGGGCGAGGATCTTCTTGTTCGCGCCGGCCTCGGTCCAGGTACCGATCCTCGGGGCGTTGAGATCCATCCAAGTGATGAGCCGGTCCCACGCTTCCTCGTCGAGTTTGACGTCGAATTCGCGGTGGCCCTTTTCGAGTTTTTGAATCAAGGGGCTGGTGTTCGCGTGGTACTCGAGAGGGGCGAGCAGATGGTAATCGCCCTCCGGCCCCCCGCGCCTGACGAGGCTGGTCAGGAAGTTGTATGATCTGCCCGGATCTGAAAGCCGGCCTTTCATGTCGTGGCAACCGGCGCAGTATTTGTCGAGCACGGGCTGGACCTCCCTTTCGAAGGAGAGCCCGCGCACGGGGCCGTACCAGGGTTGGATCTTATCCGGCTTCCGCCGGAAGGCGGCGGACGCCTTCGCGGGCGGGGCGGTGTCCGGATGTTCGTGGCAGCCGACGCACGAGAGGGTCTCGCCCGGCATTCCCACCAACCAGCTCCGCATCAACTGGAGGGCCTTGCCCTCCGCGTCGAGCGGTTGCAGCGAGATGGGAGTGTCGGCCGGAATCAGGAAGTTGGCGCTGCCGTCCGGGTCGACCGGAACCGTGCCGAGCATCATTTTCACATCCCAGCCGGATTCTCTTCCGATGATGGCGTGTCCGCCGCGATTTCTCGGGCCGTACTCGTACTTGAAGATCCGGAGTTTCCTTACCGTGCCGCGCGGCACGCCCGCCAGGCCGGGGCCCTCGTAGATGTCGCTGATCATCACGGTGGCCTCCTTGGATTTGGGATTCACCCGCTGTGGCGCGGCGGGAGGCGCCTTGCGCTTGCGAAGAGGGTAGGGTTCGAAGAGGCCCCCACGCTTGAGCAGAAGCATGTTGTCGAAGACGTCCAGGAGATAGATTCCCTTGCCATCGCTCGCGAGGAAGTACTTGTCGCTGAGCGGGTAGGGGTCGGCCATCCGATCGGGATAGTGGGCCGCCAGATTGTCGGCCGTGATGTTGACGACAGGCCTCCCGAACCCCGGAACCGTCTGGACCGCGCCGTCCACTTCGTGACGGCCCTTTCCGACGTCGAAGAGCACCAGCGGACCGACCCGCCGAACCCCGTGGTGGCCGCTCACGATCCCGACGAACTTGTTCGGACTGCCCGGGCACTGCCTGGCGTAGAACAACGAGTTCGGCCAATAGGAATTGCTGCCGTAGAACGCCTTCTGGTCGGTTCCGTCGGGGTTCATTCGCATCAACACGCGGGTGAAGTAGTGCGGCGTGTCGGTGTATTCCCAGCGCAGATACATGACCCGGCCGTCCGCCATCAGGGAGGGATGCCAGTTGCCATCCTGCTCGAAACAGATCCGGCGAACGTTCTTGCCGTTCTTGTCCATGACGTGGAAATTGGCGACCGGGTCCTTCCCCCCGACGCAGGGGACGCCGGAGTAGACCGCGGTGGAGTTGAAGAGGATCTTGCCGTCGGGGAGGTAACAGGCGTCGTAGTTGTCGACGTCGTCTCCCATATCGGGGGAGACCTGGCGCAGGTTCTTCCCGTCGACGCCGATTTCGAACACCGCGAAGGTCTTCTTGCTGGTGGAGGCCGAAAAGAGGATCTTCTCCGCGTCGAAGCTGAGATCCAGCCGGCCGGCGTATCCAAATCCCTCCGGTTTGTGAATCGTCTTCAACCCGCCGTCGTCCAAGCCGTCGAGGATGGCGATGGCGCGCTGGCAGTTCCTGGAGCGGTTGGCGCTCGCAAGGGTCTGCCAGTTGGCCGGAAATACGGCGCCTCCCGTAACCACCAGGAGCTTGTCGAAATCCAGCACGGGATTCGCGAGAAGCGCCTCCCGGTGCAGTTTCTCGAACTCGTTCTTGTCCAGTCCGCCGGGCCCCTTCTCGAGCGCGTCCAGCCTCGCCAGGAAATTCTTTCCCTCGGGGTATTGGTTCCCGCAGTTGGCGATCAGGTCCTCGATGGCGCGACGCAGGGACTCGGGCGTGTTGACCGGCACCTTGGGCATCTTTGCCATGATGGGACCGCCCGAAGCTCCGCGCGGCGGCATTTGCTTGTTCACGAACCATCCCGGCAGCGTTGCGGCAGGCTCTTTCGACTTCTTGATCAGCTTCTTCGTTTCGTTGGCTGCGAGCCGGCCTTTGTCGGCCCGGACATCAGACGGCCCGACCGTGAACGACAAAACCATGAGCAGAGCGGAACCGTACCGAACCATCGGGGGAGCGCACATGACGCCTGATACGAGGTGCGCATTGTGGGTCTTTCGCGGTGGTTGGCCTTCTGCGGGGATTCGAGGGCGGAAGTGGCGGCACGAAGGAGCATCTGTGAAATATCGAGGATCAGCCTGTCGAGGCGGCGCGCATCCGTTGCCAGGCGGGCAGGATCCGGATCGGGGAGGGGACTTCGGGGAAGGGAAGGCGGGATTCCATGGGTAACAGCCGCCTCACAGATGACCTGTCCCCGTGAAGCAGTCTCTGTGAAGCACCTCACAGATGACCTGTCCCTGTGACGCCTGCCGTGGAGCCACTCCGGGACAAACTGGAGATTCTCGTGGCAAGGCGGGGCGGGATCTGGCATGGTTCGGCGTGTGCCGCGCAAGATACGGCAGCTTGCGGCTGATCTGGAGCAGGCGGGTTTTGTGGTTGTTTCCGGCGGGAAGGGATCACACCGCAAGTTCCGGCATCCAAGGTTTGCGGGCGCCGTGATCCTGAGCGGCCGGAACGGGGACGATGCGCATCACTACCAGGAGAAGCAAATTCGCAACGCGATCCAGAAGGCCAGCCAATGAGAGCCCAAGACCAATATCTGAAGTTCGTGCGGTGGGAGGAGGAGGACGAGCTCTACGTGGGCTATTGCCCGGACCTGTTTCCCTTCGGCGGGGTGTGCCACAGCAGCGCCGAGGAAGACGCTTACCGGCAGCTTTGCGCACTCGTGGCCGAGGAGGTGATGCAACTAGAGCAAGCCGGCCGGGAACTGCCGCCGGCCGGCACCCGTCCGATGCGGGACGCGGTTCCGGCGTAAGTGCGAGGCCTCGCAGGCAGGAGGCGAGACACTCGTAGAGGTCTCGTGGAGCGGCCTGTGGAGTGCGCCGGCAGAGTCCCGCCAGGGACGGCGACGGCGCTTTGGCAGGGAACGGGCCGCCTGCTCCGAGCGCTCACAGGTGGCCTGTCCCCATGAAGCATCTGGGACGGCGAAACGGACATGGCATGCGTGCGGGACGTCTTGCTGGGACTTTCCCGGGCGCGCCTGCGATCGGATCAGGGACAACCGGCGCAGGGTGTTCCAGGTGAAGAACTACGAGAAGAAGGAGCCGGCCGGGTTGAAGGCCAACGTGCGGCGGGCCGCCGAATGGCGCAAGGCGTGGGGGTAGATCCGGGTGAGCCGGAGGCGGTTGTGGCGTTGGAGGATGATGCACGGCAGGTTGGACAGGAGGGCGTAGGCCGGGAGGACGGCTGCGGCGGGCCATGGGGTCCAGATCAGGAAGAGGCTGATGGCGATGATCTGGGCGTAGTGGGCGGCTTCGCTCCGGCAGGTCTCGAGGCGGAAGGCGTGGAGGTAGGCGGGTTCGGCGCCGCGCAGGGTGCGTTTCGCGAACCCGCCGAACCACGGCGCGGCATCGGGGAGGAGGCGCTTCCACCTCTTCACGCGCAGGAAGGAATCGTAAATCCGTCCCTTCCGTTCCCAGGGTTGGATCCGGAACAGCCGGCCCGCGGGATCGAACCATCGGGCGGGGAGGCGGGTGAAGATCCACGAGCAGCCGAGGTGCGCCAGCGGAATGCCGAGGACGTTCAGGAGGACGACCCAGATGTCAGGGAGTTGGAGAAACATCGCGACCTTTCCACATGATGGTTCCGCCGCGGCGCGCGCGCAGCACGGACCGCAGGAAGATAGTCTGGTAGAACAGCAGACCGACCGGGAAGAAGAGCGCCGAGAGCAGGGAGAAGTTGCCGACCTGCCGGAAAAGCCATGCGCATTGGATCGCACCCAGCGAGTAGGCTCCGAGGATGAGACCGCGCCCGCCGGCGTCCGCGAAGGGAAGGGCCGGCGTCAACAGCATCGCGACGATGAGGCCGGTGAGCCACAGCGAGACAAGGGCAAGCACGGTGGGCGGGGTCTGGTCCGCCCCGTTCGTGAAGCCCTTGCTCCATCCCGCGATCAAATCCGGCAGGCCTCCCGGAAACATCCGCATCTCCATAACGCCGCGTCCGAGGTAGCAGCGACGGGCGATCCCGCGTTGCGCGAAGTGTTTTGCGAGGCAGAGGTTTTCGAGCACCTCGCCGCGCACCGTCCGCAGTAGCGGGAGGAACTCCGCGGGGACGTCCGGGTACGCAACCTCGAGTTCGCGCCGCACGCGGGCGGCCAGGGCCGGGCAGGCCCCGCCGGTCGAGACCGCCAGCACCAGCCCGCCGCGCACTACCGTCGCCGGCACGATGAAATCCGCCAGCGCCGGCGCATCGACCACGTTGACCAACGCCCCGGCGGCGCGCGCGTCCCGGCTCACCGACTCGTTGAGCCGCGCGTCATCCGTGGCGGCGATGACCACCCGCGCGCCGGCCAGTACCGATGGCTCATACGCCTGGACGAGACGCTCGACCGTCTCGAGCGCGTCGAACTCGGGGCGGAACTCCGGCGCGACGGCCGTGACC
>CAYPUM010000265.1:0-400 GCA_964413545.1 uncultured Roseibacillus sp.
GATGTATGCTTTGTTCGACCCGGCGCACGACACGCGCTTCATCGACATGCCCGGGGCCGGCCAAACCAGCGAGGGACGGCCGGCCAATCAACCGCGTCAACCGGTTGCGCGTGTCACCTGGGACGAGGCCATGGCGTTCTGCCGCTGGTTGTCGAGGAAGACCGGCGACGCCTACACTCTGCCCACCGAGGAGCAGTGGGAGTGGGCCTGCCGCGCCGGAACCGACACCCCGTTCTCCTACGGCGACGTGGACACCGACTTCTCGAAGTACGCCAACTTTGCCGACAAGTCGATCGTCGGTTTGAGCTACATGCAATACGGCCGGGAGGTCGAGGACTTCATTCCGCGCGACCGGCGATACAACGATCGGCACTGCGTCGCCGCGGCGGTCGGTTCGTAC
>CAYPUM010000265.1:410-5800 GCA_964413545.1 uncultured Roseibacillus sp.
CTACACTCTGCCCACCGAGGAGCAGTGGGAGTGGGCCTGCCGGGCCGGGACCGACACGCCGTTCTCCTACGGCGACGTGGACACCGACTTCTCGAAGGACGCGAACTTTGCCGACCAGTCGATCATCGGCCTTAGTGACGGAAGAAGGGATTTCGAGGACTTCATTCCGCGCGACCGGCGGTACCACGACCGGCACTGCGTCGCCGCGCCGGTCGGCTCGTACCGGCCGAACCCCTTCGGCTTGCACGACATGCACGGGAATGTCTCGGAATGGACGCGGTCGGACTATGTGGCCGACGGGGCCGGAGTCGAGCGCAAGGTGGTGCGCGGCGGCTCGTGGCGGGACCGGCCGAAAAAGGCGCGTGCCGCCTGGCGCTGGGGGTACTACCCCTTCCAACCCGTCTTCGACGTCGGGTTCCGGGTCGTGCGACCGGCGGAATGAGGGCGTCCGTGCATCGCCCCGATCGCCCCCAAGCCGGGGCTCGCGGTCTGCTCCGCGGCCGTGCAGCCGCGGCCCGTCGCGGGGCATGACACCAGCGCCGGCCCCGGCCTCGTGCCCGAGGGGGGATGGGATCGTCCGGCGACCCGTTTCCGCCGCGCCGGGACGGCGGATTGGGCGACGCAAGGAACGACCAGCCCGGCATCACGGCTTGATCCGCTTGCGCCACTCGCCCGGCGAGAGACCCTCCGCCTTCCGGAACCAGGTGAGGAAATACTTCTCGTCATTGAATCCGGTCTGGTGTGCCACGTAGGAGATCTTGTCAGCCGTCGCGTAAAGCAGTTCCTTGGCCCGGTCGCGGCGGAGTGTCTCCAGAAAATCATGCGTGCTCTGACATCGCACCCGGTAACAGCTGCTGCGCAGCGTGGTGACACTGACTCCCAGGCGCCTCGCGATCTGTGCGACCGAGAGAAAGGGGTCGAATTTCCAGCTTTCCGCGATGAGCTCGACGATTTGCCCGGCGCGTTCATCCGATACGGCGGGCATGGATCGCGTTTGATACTCGGCGATGCGCAGGAACCGGGTGAGCACCGTGAGCGGATTGATCGGGCGGGCGCTTTCGAAGACATGCTGGATCTGCTGGAGCAGAAGATACGAGCGGTGCGCGAAGCGGGCGGGCGTGCGGGGCTTGTCCGGCGCCAGTCCCCAATACCGCAGCAGTGGCTCGACAAAACCTCCTCGCAGGATCACGGCGATTCCGTCACTATCGCCGGCGATGTCGGCGAGTGCCCAATCGCCCGGGCCCGTTCCCCAGAGGTCGCCCTTGTCAATCTCGACCCCTTGCTTGCCGTGTCCGGCCAGCAATTTTCCGCGCACCAGGATTCCCGCCAGAAACAGGCCGCTTTCCGGCTCCCGCCTCAGGGCGGCGTGCAATGGCAGACAAGCGGTGATTTCGAGGGAGAGTATTTCCGGGGTCACCACGGGAGGGCGCTGTTGATTTTTCAACCTTTCTTTGGAAAAATCAACCTCCTCGGATTCGCGTCCCGGGTCCATCTCCTCCATACCGTTCGCTGTTGAATGACAACTGGATGACGGGAGATTCTCGCAAGCGGCACGCCAGCAGGCAACGATTTTTCCACCCGGCCGGAAACTCCTCTTCCCCGCGTGCGGAATGAAGCGGGATTTCCGCCCCCCTGAGCGGCAGACACCATGAGCCCCAGACAGCGAGTCCTCGAAGCACTGGCGCACCGCGGAGCCTTTCCGTGGCAGATCGACATGACCGGCGCGTTTGCCCGCAAGCTGGCCGCCCACGCCGGATGCCGCGACCCGGACGCCTACCTCGGCAATCACATGGTCCGGGCCAAGTACAAGGCGAACCAACGACTGCCGGACGGCAAGGAAGTGGATCTCTTCGGGGTGACATGGGCCGCCGACCCGAGCGGGGGTGACGTGGGGATCGTGACCGGCTTTCCCATGCGGGATGCCACCGGCTTTGAAGACTACACGCTGCCGGCCGTCCGGCACGACTTTGCCGCGGAGCTTTGCGACCGGCTCGAGCAGCGCGCCGGTGACCGGTTCACCCTGTTCAGCCTGACGATGTGTTTCTTCGAGCGGGCCTGGTCGCTGCGCACGATGGAGAACATCCTGATGGACATGGCCGGCAACGAGGCGTTCGCCCGGGAGTTGTTCGACCGCATCGAGGCGCACCACATGGAGCTTCTGGATGCCGTGTTGGACCGGGATTTCGACGGCGTCTACTTCGGCGACGACTGGGGGCAGCAGCGGGGCCTGATCATGGGACCTCCGCTGTGGCGCAAGTTCATCAAGCCCGCCTTCTCGCGGATGTTCGACAAGGTCAAGCGCAAGGGCAAGTTCGTCTGCCTGCACAGTTGCGGGGACAATCGCGAGATCTTCCCGGACCTGGTCGACATGGGGATGGACATCTATAACACGCTGCAGCCGGAAATCTACGACCTGGAGACCATGAAGCGCGAGTACGGCAGCCACGTCACCTTCTACGGCGGCATCAGCACCCAGCAGTTCCTGCCGTTCGCGTCACCCGGGCAGGTGAGGGACAAGACGAGGGAAGTGGCCGGGGTCCTCGGCGAGGGCGGCGGCTACATCGTCGCCCCGACCCACGCCGTGACGGCCGACATTCCGGTCGGGAACGTGCTCGCCATGGTGGAGACCATCCGGGACGAGCTGCAGCCCGTGAACAAGGAGTGAGGCGAACACGGTGAAGTCGATCCGGAGCCCGCCGGGGATTTCTTCGGCGAGGAGCAATCGGAGGCACTGTAGCAGGACAAAACAGACGGGAACAGACGAATATGGACACGTTGATAGGGATCGGCCTGGTGGGGATCGGGGCCATTTGCGGCGGGTTGTTTGCGTTGCCGAGCAAGTTTGCGGGCGACGACACGCCCTGGGAGAAGCTGTGGGGGTTCTTCTTCCTGTTTGCGGCGCTGGCGATTCCTCCCCTCGGTCTGTTGCTCGTGAAGGGCGCCTGGCAGAGCTGGTGGGCGGCCGGCGCGGTCGTGCTCTTTCCGATCATCTTCGGGGCCCTCTGGGGATCGGGCTCCGCCGCGGCCGCCGTGGCCTACAAGTTGATCGGCATCTCGCTGGGCTTCGCCATCATCCCCGGCGTCCAGGTGGTCGTGGGGCCCCTGGTTCCCATGTTTGTCCAGCACCCGGAGACCATTCTCACGCCGCAGGGCGGGGTGGTCATGCTGGGCATCGCCATCGGTCTGGGCGGGGTGGTGATGTGTGGACGCGCCGGCGTGCTGCGCAGCAGGGGCGGGACGAACGACCCCGGCGGCGACGCGACCGACGACGGCAGGGTCATGGCGAGGGCGCTGCTGGTGTGCCTGCTGGCGGGCGTGCTGTGCGCCTGCCTGAACTTCGCCTTCAGCTTCGGGGAACCCCTCCTTGCGGCTTCCAGGGACCGCTACCGGAACCCGCCCGCGGCGGCGACGATTGCGGTTTGGGTCCCGGCGCTCTTCGGCGGCGGGCTTGCCGCCTGTGGGTACTGCGTCTACCTCCTGACCCGCAACCGCACCTGGGCCTCGTTGAGAAGGCCCGGAACGGGCAGGGTCGTCTTGCTGGCCCTCCTCATGGCCCTGCTGCATGACGGCGCCCTGTTCTTCTACGGTCTCGGCACCCGGTATCTGGGGAAACTGGGGACCTCCGTGGGATTTGCCGTCCTGTTCTGCGGCATGATGCTGGTGGGCAATATCGCCGGCTTTGCGACCGGCGAATGGAAGGGCGCCTCCGCGGCGAGCCGCAGGACCATCATGCTCGGCATCACCGGGCTGGTTCTGGCCATCTGCACGCTGGCCTACGCCAACACCTTGTGACGAGAACCGCCAATAACGCCAGCGAACGCGCTTCAAGGAGGAATCTCACCCTGCATTCGCGTTCCCAACATGTAATCTTGAAGGAATCACGATGACTCAAGATAAACCAAGCTGTCTGTTGACCTGCGAAGTGCTCTGGGATTGTTTCCCGGACCGGGAATTGCTCGGGGGCGCCACGCTGAACGTCGCTTATCACCTTCATCAACTCGAGACCCGAAGCATTCTGCTCTCCAGTGTCGGTCGCGACCGCCTCGGCGAACTGGCATTAAGGCAGATTCGGGACGAGTGGGGATGCGATACCCGCTTCATTCGCACCCTCGACGACGCGCCCACCGGGACGGTGACCGTGACCTTGGATGACCGGGGCGAACCCAGCTACGAAGTGGGGACTCCGGCAGCATGGGACCAGATCGACATCCCGGCCGAAGCCGCCGCGATGCGGCCCGAGGCCTTTGTCTTCGGCTCGGTGGCGCTGCGCAGCGGGCACAACCGGCGGTCGTTCGCCGATTTCCTGGAGTCCTATGACGGGCTCCGCTGCTTCGACGCCAATCTCCGTCCGCCCCACAACAGCGTCGAAATGGTGCTGGAGTGGGCGAGGCGGGCGGATTTCCTGAAGATGAACCGGGAAGAGCTGGACGTGCTGAGCCGGGCGGCCGGATGCGGGGACGGCGACCTGGAGTCCAAGCTGAACGCCCTGGCAGGGATGTCGGGCGTGAACACGATCTGCGTGACGCGCGCCGAGGAGCCCGCGGTCATGCTCTGGCAAGGCGCGGTCTTCCACGGCGAGACCTTCCCGGTGGAAGTCGTGGACGCCGTCGGTGGCGGCGATGCGTTCTTTGCCTCCATGATCGACTCGCTGCTGCACCCGCCGTTCGATCCGGCCGGCGCTCTCCGGCGGGCGACCGCCCTGGGTTCCTGGGTCGTGTCGCGGCGGGGCGCCCAGCCGCCCTACGACGGATCGCAGCCCCGTTGAGCCGACCCTCGAATCCTTCCGCCGCAAAGCGCCGCGACTTCAGCGCCACCCCCGGAACGGCGACGGCATCATCGGTCCCCTTGCACCACGGTGGTGCCGGTGGCGTTTATTGTTATTGAGAAGCGGCCGGGAGAGGGTATGCTGCCCCCATGCCCATAGCCGTTCGTGCCATCTATGAGGAAGGCAAGCTCCGGCCGCTCGAGCCACTCGAGTTGGATGAGCATGCGGTGGTGCGGATTTCGGTCGAGCACTTCGCCGACGATGCCGAGCGCAAGGAATGGATCGAGCAGAGCGAGCACTCGTTGATGCGGGTGTGGGACAACGACGCCGACGACGTGTACAATGCCCTTCTCTCGCAATGAGTTGGTGCTGCTCCCGATTCCGTTCGCCGATTTGGGCAGCATGAAAGTCCGGCCCGCCATCGTGGTCGGGCACGGAACCTGGCCGGGAGACCTGTTTGTCGTGCCCGTGACCTCGCAGCTGGCGAATGCGGATCTGGCGCTCACTCACTGGGCGGAAGCGGGGCTGAATGTGCCAAGCGGCATCAAAGGGCAAATCTGCACGGTCGAAGACCGCCTCGTCAGGAAGGTGGTGGGACGGATCACCGAGCAGGATCGCTCCGCCC
>CAYPUM010000266.1:0-5781 GCA_964413545.1 uncultured Roseibacillus sp.
CCGGCCGGCCCGGGTGCGACTCCACATCTGGATGAGAATCGCCGCCCCCACCACCCCGAACAGAATCCACACCGCGTTGGGCAGGACGTAGCTCGGTTTCAGCATGAAGTCCGAAAACCCGAAGACGAACTCCGAAATCCATGGCAGCTCGGCGCCCGGCATCTCGGCGAACATGTCCTTGAACCGCGGAACGATGACCAACATCAGGAAGGTCAGAATCGCCACCGCGATGAACATCACGATCACCGGATAGACCATCGCCGAAACGATCTTGTTCTTCAGCTTGTGAGCCTTTTCCTGGTACTCCGCGAGGCGGGTCAGAACCACCTCGAGCACCCCGCCCAGCTCCCCCGCCTTGACCATGTTGACGTAGAGCTTGTTGAAGATCCGCGGATGCTGGGCAAGGCTCTCGGAGAATGTGGAGCCGCTTTGCACGGAATCCGCAAGGGAGTTGATGGTCCCCCGGAGGACCGGATTGGGTTCCTGCTTGCCCAGAACCGTCAGCCCCCGAAGAAGAGGAAGACCCGCGTCAATGAGAGTGGCAAGCTGCCGGGTGAAGATCATCAGGACCTTCGGCTTGACCCGCCCGCCGGTGCGGCCCTTGGCCTGCCTCCTGCCCTTGGCCCGGGTCCGGCCACGGGGCGCCGCCATGAGCTTGCCCTTCCCTTCCTGCACCACCTGCGTCGGGTAGAGTCCTTTCGTCCGGAGTTGGGCTACGGCGTCCGCCTCCGAACCGGCGTTCACCGTGCCGGTGGTCTGGTCCCCCTTGGCGTCGAGTGCGATATACTGGAAGTTGGCCATTTCGATACGTTTTCTACGTTTACAACCCTGAAGAGGCAAGCGGATGGTGGAAAATCTGTGGATTCACTCAATACCAAATATCATCAGGTGTACTTAAGGACCTCTTCGATGGTTGTGACTCCCTTGTAAATGTTCCGCAGGCCGTCCTCCCGGAGGGTGGTCATTCCCAGTTCCACCGCCTTCTGCTTGATCACGACGGTGGGGGCCCGGTCCGTGATGAGTTCGCGGACCGGGTCGGTCACATCGAGGAGTTCGAAAAGCCCTCGCCGGCCGCGCAGTCCCGTCTGGCCGCACACCTCGCAGCCCCGGCCCGTGAAAAACTGCTTGTCGCCCAACTCGTGGGCCGAGAGTCCGAGCTGGTTCAGGACCGCTTCGCTTGGCTCATACGAGGTGCGGCAGTCGTTGCAGATGGTGCGAACCAGACGTTGCGCAAGGACCCCCTCCAGAGAGGCCGCCACCAGAAACGGTTCCGCCCCCATGTCGATGAGCCGCGTCACCGCGCCGGCAGCATCGTTGGTGTGGAGCGTCGAAAGGACAAGGTGACCAGTCAGGGAGGCCTGAATGGCAATCTGAGCGGTTTCAAGGTCGCGGATCTCGCCGACAAGGATCTTGTCCGGATCCTGCCGCAGGAACGACCGCAGGATGCGGGCGAAGGTCA
Organism: uncultured Roseibacillus sp.; assembly: GCA_964413545.1. Taxonomy (GTDB): domain Bacteria; phylum Verrucomicrobiota; class Verrucomicrobiia; order Verrucomicrobiales; family Akkermansiaceae; genus Roseibacillus_B. The sequence continues at coordinate 1,460 of CAYPUM010000266.1, forward strand.
GCCCGATTCCCTCGTGCACGGGCACCTGAATGATTCCGTCAATGTCGTATTCGACCGGGTCCTCCGCCGTCAGAAGCTTGAGGTCGACGGTGTTGATGAGGCGAAGGGCGGCGTAGAGGGTGGTGGTCTTGCCCGCGCCGGTCGGCCCGGTCACCACAAAAATGCCGTTCGGCTTGGCCACCGTCTCGCGGACGTACTCCTGGATCGGGGCAGGCATCCCGAGCGCCTCCAGCGGCAGGTTGACGTTCGAGCGGTCCAGCACCCGCAACACGACGCTCTCGCCGTATTGCGTGGGCAACGACGAAACCCGCAGGTCGACCGGTTGCTCGCCGATCTGCTTCACGATCCGGCCGTCCTGCGGCACTCTCCGCTCCGCGATGTTCATGTTCGACATCACCTTCACCCGCGAGATGATGGGAAGCGCGAGGTGAGAAGGCGGGGGCGCCATCTCGTAAAGCGATCCGTCCACGCGATAGCGGATCTTGAAGTCTTTCTCGAACGGCTCGAAGTGAATGTCGGAGGCGCGCTCCTTGATGGCCTGATAGAGGACGAGATCCACATAACGCACGATCGGGGCGGAGTTGGCCTCCTGCTCGATTTCCTTTTCGGACCGCTCCCCGGGGCCCGCTTCGAGTTCGCCGAGGAGTTCCGCCATGGCTTCCCCTTCGTCCCCGCCGTAGAGTTCGTTGATCTTCGCCTCCACCATGTGGTCGGGCGCCACCACCACCTTGATCTCCCGCCCGAGGGCGAAGCGGAGGTCCTCCACGGTCTGCGGATTGAGCGGGTCGAGCAGGGCCACCGTCAGACCCTCGGAGTCGACATCGACCGGCAGGGCGCCGTGAAGGCGCGCCATCCCGGCCGGAACCAACTCCAGCAGCTCCTCGGGCGGAACATAGTCCGAGAGGTCCACCATCTCGGCGCCCAGCTCGGAGGCGATGATCGGCCAGATGTCGTCCTTGTGGCCCACCACCTGGAAGTCCGAAAGGATCTCCCCGATCTCTTTCCCGCTGTGATCGACTTCCGCGAGCATGTCCTGCCCGAGCGCCTCATCAATCATGCCGCGACTGATGAAGAGGTCGATGACGTTCTGGGTATCCATGGCGGGTTGCTTCGAGCGGGGGGGCGGATCAGTCGGCGTCCGACATGGTGACCGCGATGACTTCCGCGGCGGAGGTGGTGCCGGCCAGCACCTTGCGGATGCCGTCCTCGCGCAGGGTTCGCATGCCGAGTTCCCGGGCCCTCCGGCGCAGTTGAGGCGTGCTGAGGTTCTTGTTGATCATGTGACGGACCTCGTCGTCGATTTCAAAGATCTCGAAGATCCCGAGCCGTCCCTTGTAGCCGACCTGCCGGCAGGCGTCGCATCCCACCGGTCCCATGAGGTTGGCTTCGGCAAGCTGCGACCGGTCGACCCGCAGCATCCGCCTCTCGGACTCGCTCAGTTCCACCGGCTTCCGGCACTCCGGACACAGCTTGCGAATCAGCCGTTGCGCCATGATGGCCCGCACCGCCGACGCAATCAGGAAGCGCTGCACGCCGATGTCGGCAAGCCGCGCCACCGCGCTCGGAGCGTCATTGGTGTGCAGCGTCGAGAACACCAGGTGGCCGGTCAAGGCGGCGTTGATGGCGATGTTGGCCGTCTCGGCATCCCGGATCTCCCCCACCATGATGATGTTCGGCGCCTGGCGGAGAATGGCCCGCAGGGCGGCCGCAAACGTCATCCCGACGTTGGGCTTCACCATCACCTGGTTGATCCCCGCCAGTTCGTATTCCACCGGATCCTCGACCGTGATGATCTTGCGGTCGGGCTGGTTGATGTAGTTGAGACAGGCGTAAAGAGTGGTGGTCTTTCCCGAGCCGGTCGGCCCGGTCACAAGAATGATGCCGTCCGGCAAGCCGATCAGTTCGCGGAAGGTCTGTTCGTCGTCCGAAAGGAAGCCCAACTGCGGCAGACCAAGCAGGAGCGAAGACTTGTCGAGGATCCGCATCACGATGCTCTCGCCGTGGTTGCTCGGAACCGTCGAGACCCGCAAATCAACCTCCTTGCCGGCAATGCGCATCTGGATGCGTCCGTCCTGCGGGAGCCGCTTCTCGGCAATGCTCATGGTTCCCGTCATGACCTTCACCCGTGCCACGATGGCGGGAAGGATGCGCTTCGGGTGGCTGTCGACCTCCATCAACCGCCCGTCGACCCGGAAACGGACCCGCAGACTCGTTTCCAGCGGCTCGATGTGGATGTCCGAGGCCCGCATCTTGAAGGCATCCATGAGCAGGCTGGACACCATCCGGATGATCGGGGCGTCGCTGGCAGTGGTCTCCTCCTCGCCTTCCGCGCCGAGAACCTTGAAGACCTCCGCCGGAGCCTCCGCTCCCGTCTCCACTCCGTAGTTCTCCTTGAGGGCCTTGGCGATCGAGGTCGGCGTGGCCGAGACGAAATTCACCTCCCGGCCGAGGACATGCGGCAGAGTGTCCAGAATCTCGAAATCGAGGGCGTCCGCCACCGCCACCGTCATGTAGGTGCCGTCATCCGCGATGGGAATCGCCCGGTAGCGCTGGGCGACGTCCGCCGGGACCGACTCGAACAGGTCCGGCACGATCGGCATGTGATCGATCTCCGCGAAATCCGTCCCGGTATTCGCCGCGATCGTCTGGGCCACCTGTTCTTCCGAGATCCTGCCGCTCTGAACCAACCGGTCCACCACCCCCTCCTGGGGACCCAGATCCTTCCGGGTCTCGCTCAGTTCCTCCGGCGAGACCACGCCGTCTTCAAGTAGCAGTTCGCTGAGGTAGTCCTGGTTCGAGTACACGGGGGATTGACGGTCTGCAGCACTCGCCTCGCGACGACTGCCAAGGGAGGGGAAAGATGATCGAGCGCCATCCCGTTGTCAATGCGCCCGAATCACGAGAACCAGAAATTCATTTCAGCCCTCGAATCCCGCCTCGCGCCGGAGTTCCTCCTGGAGGGCGCCCATCCGGTCCCGGCCGTCCGCCGACTCGTCCTCATGCCCGCAGAGATGAAGAAGACCGTGGGTCAGATACAATCCCAGCTCCGCTTCCAGCGTGGTCCCCAACTCCTCCGCCTGCCGCCGCCCGGTCTCCACGCCGATGAGGATCTCGCCCGACTCCCCAAGAGGGAACGAAATGACATCCGTCGGGGTGTTCTCGCCGAAATACTCGCCGTGGACCGCCGCCATTCCCCGGTCATCCATGAGAACCACCGCCACCTCCGCGGGCGGCTCTTGAAGCGCGAGCCCCCGGCGCCGGATGAGCGCCACCACGGCCGCCGCCCCGCGCGCCAGTTCACGGACGAATCCGGCCCGCAGCGTCACCCGCTCCTGGCCGTTGCGCACCACGATGCCTCCGGCTTCCGCTTCCTCGTCCACGGTCCGGGTCCGGGTCAGGGTCTTTTGACGGCCTTCTGTCGATGGCGTTCGAGTTCCTCGACCGGGACCACCTTTTCGTCGCGGGCGTCCCCGGCCGGGGGCCGTCCGTTCGTCCCGGCTTCGCTCTTCCGGGTCTCGTTCTCGCGCGGTTTTTCGGCCTGGCCCGGTTGTCTCGGGTATTCGATGCGGCTGTGGAGCATGCTGCGAAGCGTCTTGGCGAAACTCTCGCGCAGCGTTTTCAGTTCCTTCACGGTGAGCCCGCAGCGATCGAGTTGGCCATCCTTGATGCGATTGAAGACGATGTCGTCGACGAGGGTCCTGATCTTCTGGGGGGTGGGCTTCTGCAGGCTCCGGGAGGCGCTCTCGACGGCGTCCGCGAGTGAAATGATGCCGCTTTCCCGGGTCCGCGGACAGGGGCCGGGGTAGCGGAAGTTCTTTTCGTCGATGCTCGGCAGGTCCTCGGGGTTCTCGAGGCCTTCCTCGACCTTCTCCTCCTCCTGCCGCCGCTGTCCCTGCGCCTTGCGATAAAAGTAGTAGACGAGCGAGTCCCCGTGATGCTCGCGGATCACGTCCACGATGCGGGGATTCAGCTTGTGCTTGATGGCCATGTCGACGCCGTCCTTGACGTGCGCGATGAGGATGAGGGCGCTCATCGTCGGCGTCAGCGCGTCGTGGGGGTTTTCCTCGCCCTGATTCTCGATGAAGTACTCCGGCTTGTTGAGCTTCCCGATGTCGTGGAACAGCGAACACACCCGGCAGATCATGGTGTGCGCCCCGATCGCCTCCGCCGCCGCTTCCGACAGGGAGGCCACCACAAGGCTGTGGTGAAACGTCCCCGGCGCCTCCAGTTGCATGCGGCGCAGCAGCTTGTGATTCAAATCGCTCAGTTCCAGCCAACTGATGTCCGTGGTCAACGAAAACACATCTTCCAACAATGGCAGC
>CAYPUM010000267.1:0-5723 GCA_964413545.1 uncultured Roseibacillus sp.
AGAGTCCCCTGCCTCCACCCCTGCCCTTCCTTTGCTTGCGCCGTGGCGAGCCAATGTAGTCGATCGTTCGCAGCTCCAACATACGCCCGTAAATCCAGACACGATGAGTGTATCCACGAACCCTTACGCATTGCGAGTAAAATTATTAAGTTTTGCTGAATTTCTTTATAGATTTATTGCCATCGGATGAACACCCGAACTACCCTCGGGCAGGCGGTTTCATCGCTGTGGGTGGGGCGATGACGCGCATTCCCTTGATTGCACCCACCCGTTGGACCGCCTTAGGGTGGGGACGTGCCGAATCTCCCCGAGGCCAACCCGCTTCCGGACCGGCCTCCCGTCTACCTGAAGGGAGGCAACGTCGTGATGGCCTCGCCGCTCGATGTCAGGGAGACCTGCTTCGCGATCCCTGCCATGCGCGCCCTCCGGCAGGCGCGACCCACCGCCACCCTCGCGATCCTCACTCCCGCCTCCCTCGAACCACTTTGGAGAACCCTCACCGGCATCAATCATTTCCTCGTGTATCCGGACGGGTCCCCGGCCCGCCGAATCGCAACGCTCTTGAAGAAATGCCCGGTGCGGCTGGAATCTTCCTTTGCATGGCAGGCGGGCAAGGCCGCCCGCGCCTTCGCCAAGGCACGCCTCCCCCAGCGTCTCGGATACGATCTTCCCGGGTTGCGCCGCACCCTCACGGACCGCTTTCCCGCCCCGTCCAAGACGGGCCCCGGCTGCCACCGCGTGCGGTTCTACCTCGCCGTGCTCAAGCGCCTCAAGATCGATCCCTACCGCCCGGAGAGCTTCGCCACGCCGCGGCGCGGGGCCCCGCCGGTCCCTCCCCGCGTGGGCCTTGTTCCCGATTCGGAACTCGGCCCCGCTTACCAGTGGAGCCTCGATAACTTCGAATCACTCGCCAGCTTGCTTTTCGACGCCCGCGAGCTGCAACTCGAGATCCTCGCGCCGCCCCAAACCAACACCCGGGCTTCCCGGCTCGCCGACTCCCTCCGCGCCCCGAACCTCCTCCCGTTCACGCCCCCTCCCGACCTTCGATCGTTGCTCGGCGCCCTCCGTCAATGCTCGGTGGTGGTCGCCAATGACGGCTTGGCCGCCCACCTCGCCGCTCTTTCCGGAATCCCCGTCGTGACCCTCTTCGGGCCGGGGGACCCCGTTGCCACCCGGCCTCTCGGCCGCATGCACACCGTCCTCTCCGAATACCGCGAATGCAGCCCCTGCCGGCAGCCGCTCTGCCCGCTCCGCGACCATCGCTGCCTCCGCGACCTCTCCCCGCAACGGGTCCTCGCCGCCGTCCAATCCCACCTCGACAGCCACTAATCGAGAACGTGCTCCAACAAAATACCCTGCAGTGCGCAGTAGAACTGGCTCCGAAGAAACGCCGAACGCTTCGCCTCCGGAAACATCTCAAGATCCGCGCCACCCTGCAACCCGCCGAATCGATACCGGGACTCGAGCGCAAGGCGGGCCTGGTTCAGGGCCCCATACCAATCCGCCCCCGCCTCCCGCCTGATGAAGACGTCTCCCGCCGGCGCCTCCTCCCCCTGCGATGCACCGCGCTGCGCCTCGCGAACCGTTTCCGCCACGTGCTTCAACTGCCCCGAGAAGAACTCGCGCAGTTCCGGAATCACGAGGTCCGCCCATTGGGATTCGTCGTCCATCAGCACCCCGAGCTGTTCAGAAAGGTGATCCGGCCCCCCGACGAGCGCATCGGGGGCGATCTGTTCAAGCACCAGCCAGTCGGCGGCGGTTTGAACCTCGATCCGCAGTCCCCCCTCCAGCGTCGGCAGCACTCTCATTCGCATCTCTCAAGGCTCGCCTGCAACTGGAACCCGTGAAGTTGTTGCACGTAAAGTTCCGCCCGCTCCCGCTCCCCGGTCCAGACGAGCGCCTTGCCGGTGTTGTGAACCGTGAGCATCAAGTGCTCCGCCTTCTCTCGCGGATAGCCGAACACCTTCTGGAACACCTTCACCACGTAATCCATGAGATTCACCGGATCGTCAAAGACAAGCACATTCCACGTCCCCGCAAGCTCCGCGGACTCTTTCTCCTTCTTCTTCGTGACCGTCGACCCGCTGCTCATCAGTCAATCCGCCGCGATCATACCCGGCCCGCGCCGGTTGGCAACCTACAGCTCGGCCGCTTCCCGCACCGGCGGGTCAACCCACTTGCCGTGCTCCCGAATCAGGTCGATGAGCCTCTCCACCGCCTCCTCCTCCGGAATGTGGCGCCTCACGGGCTCCCGGCCGACATAGAGATTGACCCGGCCCGGCGCCCCGCCCACATACCCGAAATCGGCGTCGGCCATCTCCCCCGGACCGTTGACGATGCAGCCCATCACCGCGATCCGAACCCCCTTCAGGTGACCCGTGGCTTCCCGAATCCGTTGCGTGGTCGACTGCAGGTCGAAAAGCGTGCGCCCACAGCTCGGGCAGGCCACGTAGTCCGTCTTGAATATGCGCGCCCCCGCCGCCTGCAGGACGTTGTAGGCGAGACGCAGACTCCGGCCCGGCTCTTCTTCCCCCTGCACCATCACGGCATCCCCGATCCCGTCGCAAAGAAGAGCCCCCAGATGACAGGAAGCCGTCAGAAGATTCTCAAGGAAATCCCCCCCCGCCGGTTCCAAGGCGTCCTTCAAGAGGATCGGATGCCGCTCGTCAACACCCACCGCCAGCAAACGAAAAGCCGGAATGACGCCCATCCCGATCCCGTCCCGCACCGTCACCATCACCGGCTCCTCCCTCCCGTTCAGCCGCAAAACCGCCTCCCGGTCCCGCGGATCAATCTCCGCCACCCCGCTGTCCTCCATGACGATCTCCGGCTTGTAATCGCCCAGACGATCCAGCTTGGGCGCCAGAGCCTCCCAGACCGGCCGCCTCGCAACAACCCGCACTTCACGATCCCCTCCAACCTCGCACCCCCCCGCTCCAACCACCGAACTCCCCCGCCGCCGGTACGAAAACGGATCCCACCGCGGCTCGATCGCCCCGACCGGATCGCCGGAGAATCCGCCGCCCGCTCCCCTGTCCTCGGCCCCGCCGCCCGCCCCGGCCACAAACCTCGCTGCCAAAGCCCGGGCCACCGGGATCTCGTGAATCGAGTCCTCCGTCAACGACACCCGAATCGTGTCGCCAATCCCGTCCGCGAGCAGCGAACCGATCCCGATGGCGGATTTGATTCTCCCGTCCTCGCCTTCCCCGGCCTCCGTCACCCCCAGATGAATCGGATAATTCCAGTCCGCCCCCTCCTCCGCAAGCCGCGCCACCAGCAACCGGTACGCTTCAATCATCACCTTCGGGTTGGAGGCCTTCATCGAAAAGATGATCTCGTGATAGCCGCACTCCCTCGCCATCCGCGCGAACTCGAACGCGCTCTCCACCATCCCGCGCGGCGTGTCACCATGGCGGTTCATGATGCGGTCCGACAACGATCCATGATTCGTCCCGATCCGCATCGAGCGCCCGAGTTCGATGCAACGCTCCACCAGCGGCACGAACTTCTCCCTGATCCGATCCAGTTCCGCCTGATATTCGGCGTCGCTGTATTCCCGAATCTCGAACCTCTTCTTGTCCGCATAATTGCCCGGATTCACGCGCACCTTCTCCACCCACTTCACCGCTTCCATGGCGGCATCCGGCTTGAAGTGGATGTCCGCCACCAACGGCACGTCACAACCCGCGCCCCGGACCCCGTCGCGGATGTGCCGCAGGTTCTCCGCGAACTTCCGCGTCTGCGCCGTGATCCGCACAATCTCGCACCCGGCCTCCGCCAGCCCCAGAACCTCCCGCACGCACGCCTCCGTGTCCCGGGTGTCCGCCGTGATCATCGACTGCACCCGGATCGGGTTCTTCCCCCCCACCCCGACGCCGCCCACCATCACCTCCCTCGTCACGCGCCGTCGCGAGTCCAGCAGATCGCCGCAGTATCTCAGTCCAGCTCCACAGTCCATCAACGCCGGTTCTATAACCCGATTCCGCCCACTCCGCAACGGCTCCCGCCACCCCGTCGGGGAATCGCCCCGGCCATCCGTGAAATCCGGGATTCCGGAAGAAGGCCTTTCCCGGCGCCGGGCGCCCCCCACCCCGGCCCGAAGCGGACCTTGTGCCCAGCCCGGGGATGACCTATGTTCTCCCCGAGATGCGCCTCCGGTTCGCCCCGCCGACTGTCTGTTCCCTGCTCCTCACCTCCCTCCTCGCTGCCACTCCGGCCGAAGACCGGCCCCAACCAACCGACTTCATCCGGGTCGACGAGGACCAAAGCGCCGCCCGCCTGCAGACCGCCATCACCCGCTACGACAAAGGCCCCGTCACGGTCGATCTCCTCGGCGCCGTCCATATCGCCGACCGCTCCTACTACGATCGGCTCAACAAGGCCTTCGAACATTACGAGGTCGTCCTCTTCGAGCTGATCGGCGGCGAGCGCCTCGTCGACGGAAAGTTCCCCGCTGACACAAGCCTCAACGACCCCGAAATCCGCTCTCTTCATGAACTCATGGCGAGGATGGCCGCCTTCCTCCAACTCACCCGGCAACTGGAGGTCATCGACTATTCCAAAACCAATTTCATCCATGCCGACCTCACCCTCGAAGAGTTTGAAGAACGGCAGCGGCAAAACGACGAATCAATTTTCGGATTCGCCCTCGCCGCCACCCAGAACGCCCAGAACAAGGGCCTCGCCACCCCCAACCTCGCTCGCATGCTCGCCGCCCTCCTCTCCGGAAACTCCAACGCCCTCAAACTCGAAATGATGTCGCAACTCGGCTCCGGCGACGACCAGATCGCCGCCCTCGCCGGCGAAAACGTCATCATCTCCGACCGCAACCGCAAGTGCCTCGACGCCCTCAATCAACAAATCGCCTCCGGAAAAAAACGCATCGCCGTCTTCTACGGCGCGGCCCACTTCCCCGACTTCGAAAACCGCCTCCTCGAGGAGGGCTTCGCCAGATCCGGTCAGAGATGGCTCACCGCATGGAACGTCCCCAAACCCGAAAGCTAATGAGGCGGGGCCTCGGACCAGGCGAGATGTAGGAGGGTAGTTTGTGCGCTGAGGATGGTCTCGGAGCGCCGAGGCCCCGCCTCATTAGTTAAACGGCCGTCCGGCCTTCGGAGTGGAAGGGAGGGAGGGGCGGTGTCCGGCCAGGCGGCGCGGCAGCTTCGGTAGAAGGAACCGGAATTAAGCCCACTCGGGGCTGGTATCCTCCGCGAACGGAGGTAACAAGAGCCCAACCGGACACCGGCACCATCATGGCTCACTCGGTCGCGGAACTTCAAGCTGAAAACGTCGTCTACGAACTGGATTGCATCGACCGGATGTACCTGAACTGCTACGTTCCCAAGCTCAGCAACGCGGCGGGCGTGGCGGGCTTCATCCGTTTCCACAAGGGGCGCCGGTTCGCCTCGACCAAGGATGTTGCCGAGATGGGCAAGGCCTTCATCGGCAACATCCACCGCTTCGCCAATGAGCGCGCCATTCCCATCCACCGCTTCGCCAAGGGGGAGCGCAAGGACGACGTCATGCACTGTTTCCTCAAGGACTTCAAGGGCGAGGAGGGCGTGCTGTTCATCGGCGTCGCCCAGGAAAAGGCCAGCGTCCCGCGCACCATCCGGAAACGCTTCGGGGACGGCGGCTCCATTCCCTGGATCGAGATGAGCACCGCCTTGGTCAACCACTATTACTTCTACTGCGTCGACAAGGACTTCGGGCCCTTCTTTCTG
>CAYPUM010000268.1:0-5721 GCA_964413545.1 uncultured Roseibacillus sp.
CTATTTCGGGAACAGCCTGCCGGTGCGCGAGTGGAACCTCGCGGCGCAGACTTCGGTTCCCGTCACGGCGGTGCGTGCGAACCGGGGCGCCAACGGGATCGACGGTCAGGTTTCCACCTGGCTGGGCGCCACCGCGACCGAGGAGGGGGCGTGGGGCGTTTTCGGGGATCTGACGGCGCTGTGCGATCTGGCGGCTCCGGCGTGGTTGACGCAGGTCGAGTGCCGGGGACGGGTGCTGGCGGTGATCAACAACGGTGGGGGGCGGATTTTCGAACGGTTGCCGCGGTTTCGGGGGATGGACCGCCACGAGCGGGCGGTCATTTCCAACGCGCATGAGTTGGGCTTTGGCCCGTTGGCCGCGATGTGGGAGATGGAGTATGTGAGGGTCGAGGGGCGGGACGAATTCGATCTGCCTGCGAGCGGCGAGCCGATGCTGTTGGAGATCTGTCCCGACCCGGGGCAGACGGCGGATTTCTGGGCCGCCTGGGAGGGGGGACGGCGATGATGTGGTGCCTGCATGGTGCGGTGGGGATGGCCTCCGATTGGGAGTCCTTCAGGCGGGAGATGGGCGGCGCCGGTCACGAAGTGGCGGCCGTCGACCTGTGGAGCTACCTCGAGCGCGGACCGTTGACGCTGGAGGAATTCGGGTTGCGGTTCAGCCGGCGGGTGGAGGCCGGGGACGACGACCCGGTGCTGGTCGGATATTCGATGGGCGGCCGGCTTGGCCTGCACGCCCTGCTGGCGGCGTCCGCGTCTTGGAAGGCGGCTGTGATCGTGTCGGCGCATCCGGGATTGACCCGCGAGCGGGACCGCATCCTGCGCATGGGCGAGGACGCCCGCTGGGCAGCGCGGGCCCTGCATGGCGACTGGGCGGGATTCCTCGAAGACTGGCACAACCGGGCCGTCCTCGGGACGCCTCCGCCGGAGTTCGACGATCGCGGCCGGCTCGAACCGAAACGGGAGGCCGTGGCGCGGAGCTTCATGGAATGGTCGCTCGGAAAACAGGACGACTTGCGGCCCCGCCTGCGCCGCGTCGAGTGCCCCGTCCTATGGGTCACCGGAAGCCGCGACGGGAAATTCACCGCCCTCGGGGAGGTCGCCGCGGCCCAACTGCGGCACGGGTGCGCGCTCGTCGTTCCGGCTGCCGGTCACCGCGTGCCATGGGAGGCCCCCGGCAGCTTCGCGGCCGCGGTGCGAAGCTTCGTCGAGAGCTTGTAGCGAGCCCGCGGGAGATGCCCGGACCGGGTCGCGGGCAGGGGACGGATGGCGGCGCCGAAACGGGTTGCAATGAGAGCGGGGCGGGGAATGATCCCGGGGTGAACTGGACCAGCGCTGCGACCTTCGAGGACATTCGTTACGAGAAAAGCGACGACGGGCAGATCGCGAAGGTGACGATCAACCGGCCGGAGGTGCGCAACGCCTTCCGGCCGCAGACGGTGGAGGAACTGCTGACGGCCTTCAGCCATGCGCACGAAGACGCCGGGGTGGGGGTGGTGATCCTGACCGGGGAGGGCGACAAGGCGTTTTGCTCGGGGGGTGATCAGCGGGTGCGGCAGGACGCGGGCTACGTGGGCGCGGATGGCGTGCCGCGCCTGAACGTCCTCGACTTGCAGAAGAAAATACGCAGTTTGCCGAAGCCGGTGGTGGCGATGGTGGCGGGTTACGCGATCGGCGGCGGGCACGTCCTGCACGTGGTATGCGACCTGACGGTCGCGGCCGAGAATGCCCGGTTCGGCCAGACCGGCCCGAAGGTGGGAAGTTTCGACGGCGGGCTCGGAGCGAGTTACCTTGCCCGTATCGTGGGTCAGAAGAAGGCGCGGGAGATCTGGTTCCTGTGCCGGCAATACGACGCGCAGGAAGCGTTCCGGATGGGACTGGTGAACGCGGTCGTGCCGATCGAGTCGCTGGAAGAGGAAACCGTGAGGTGGTGCCGGGAAATGCTGCGCCACTCGCCGCTGGCCCTCCGGTGCCTGAAGGCGGCCCTGAACGCGGACTGTGACGGTCAGCTCGGCCTGCTCGATTTGGCCGGGAACGCGACCCTGCTCTACTACATGACCGAGGAAGCCCGGGAAGGAAAGCGCGCCTTTCTTGAGAAGCGCGATCCCGATTTCGCGAAGTTTCCGAGGTATCCGTAGCGGGAACCACGAACGGAGGCCGCCTTGCCGGGGAAACTGCTGAAACCGTATCTTCTGGCGGCCCGGCCGAAGACGCTCCCCGCGGCGGCCGTGCCGGTTTGGGTGGGCTGCGCGCTGAGCTGGAAGCTCGATGGGCGGCTGGATTGGTTTCTGGCGGGGTGCACGCTGGTGGCGGCGCTTTGCGTGCAGATTGCGACGAATCTCTTCAATGATGTTCTTGATGCGGAGAAGGGGGCGGACACCTCCCGGCGTCTCGGCCCGCGGCGGGTGACGGCGAGCGGATTGCTTTCGCGACGCGCGGTTTATGCTGGAGCGATCGCTTTCCTGGTCGTGGCGGGGTTGGCGGCGGTCCCCTTGTGGGCGGCGAGGGGCTGGCTGGTGGCGGCGATCGGCGTCCCCAGCGCCTACTTCGCATACGGGTATACGGGAGGGCCGTTTCCCCTTGCCTACCGGGGTCTGGGGGAGCTTTTCGTGATTCTCTTTTTCGGGGTGGTGGCGGTCGGCGGGACGGTCTTCGTTCAGACCGGCGAGTGGGGATGGGAGGCGCTGGTGGTCGGTTTGCAGACCGGCTTGCTGAGCGCGGCCCTCATCACGATCAACAACCTGCGTGATGTGGACGAGGACCGCCGGAGCGGGAAGGGGACTCTCGCGGTGCGCTGGGGTCCGGAGTTCGTCAAGCTGTTGCTCTTTGCGGGTGAGCTGGATGCGATGATCCTGACAGTGTTCGGGATCTGGTATGGGGCGCCATGGTGGCCGGCGCTGAGTCTGGTCTGGTTCCTGCCGGGTCTTGGAGTGGCGGCGGGGGTCTTGAAAACCGCGCCGGGTCCGGTCTACAACCGCTACCTTGCGATGGCGGCGCTGCAACTGGTGCTCTTCGCGGCGGCCTTCACCGCAGCGGTTGGCATCTGACGGGTCAAAGCCTCGCAGGAATTCAAAAAACCTTGGTCTGGGGCGCTCGCCCGCTACGTTATTGCGGATGGAGCGGGAGGGCCCGATTTACGTCTGGCGATACGCCTTGCGGAGCCGGTCGACGCTGAATGCCAAGTCGCCGCGCCGGACGTTCGAAGGGGCTTTGCTTCGGACCGAGACCGGCTTCGGGTGCCTGCATCCGTGGCCGGAGCTGGGGGACCCGCCGCTCGACAGCCTGCTGTGCGTGCTGGCGCACGGGGAGACGCCCTCGCCGTTGGTAGTACGCGCGTTGGACATGGCCGCCTCGGACGGATGGGCGCGAACGAGGGGGCTTTCGCTTTTCGCGAAGCTCGATATTCCGGCGAGCCATGCCACCATAACGGCCGCCACCGAGGAGGCCGTCGAAGCGGCGGTCCGGTGCGGGTTCCGGATCGTGAAGTTGAAGGCGGGGCGTGGCCATGTGTCGCTGGCTCGAGACCTCAACGGATGGGCGCGCCGATGGCCGTCGCTCCGCTGGCGGATTGATTTCAACGGCGTTCTGACGCTTGCCGATGGAATGTGCTTCGGGGAGTGTCTCAGCGAACAGGCAAGGCAGCGGGTGGAATTCATCGAGGATCCCTGCCCCTATGATCCGGGCGACTGGATGCGGTTGAAGCACGCCACCGGCTTCCATCTTGCCATGGACCAGAACGCGGCGCCGGAGCATCGCGCGCCGGACGTGTTCGTCGTGAAGCCGGCGCGGCAGGCGCCGATTCGCTTCCGGCGCAGCGGACGGCCGCTGGTGGTGACCAGCAACATGGACCACCCCCTGGGGCAGTGTTTCGCGGCGGTCTCGGCGGGGCGGTTGCAAAGAGAACTCCCCGGCCGGGTGGTGTGTTGCGGTTTGCAGACCCACGGGTTGTTCGAGAAGTCGGAGTTTTCGGAACGCCTCGGTCCGGCCGGAGCGGAGTTTTCTTCGCCGGGCGGGACCGGCCTTGGGTTCGACGACCTCCTCGAGCGGTTGCCATGGAGACGGCTGAAGTGATGCAGGAGGCGTTCCGGCCGGGAGACGAGACGAGGATCATGGCGCCGCCCCACCTCGCGCGGGAGGCCGCCCAACTGCGTGCCCTGCTCGCGGGTGGCCGGACCGGTGAAATCATCTTCGCGAGTTCCGGCACGAGTGGAGAACCGAAATGGGTGGCCCTGCATCGCGAGGCCCTGATGGCCTCCGCGGAGGCGGTCAATCGCCGCCTCGAGGCCCGGTCCCGGGACCGCTGGCTGCTCGCGCTGCCCGTGTTCCATGTGGGGGGCTTTGGCATCCTCGCAAGGGCCCGCGCCGCAGGGGGGACGGTGGCCCGCCTTGAAGGCAAGTGGAACCCGAGACGGTTCGCGGCGGTGGCGGCCGAATCCGGGGCAACCATCACATCCCTCGTCCCGGCCCAACTGCACGACCTCGTGGCGGCAAAGGAGTCCTCCCCGCCGGCGTTGCGCGCGGTGGTCGTCGGCGGGGGGGCCGCCGCGGAGGAGATCCTCCGGAAGGCGCGGCGGCTGGGATGGCCCGTTTTGCGAAGCTATGGCATGACCGAAGCGGCCTCCCAGGTGGCGACCGATCGCGTCCCGGCGGACTTCGAGGGAGGGACGCCGGGGCCCCTCCCGGCCTTGGAGGTTTGGGAATGCCGCCAAGGCCCCGGAGGTCGGCTCGAAATCCGCGGGCGGCCCCTCTTCAACCGGTATCTTCACGCCGACCGGGGACGCCTCGTCGAAAGCGACCCCAAGTCAAGGGGCTGGTTCACTACCAGCGATGTAGTAAAAATTCACCCGGACGGACTGGAGTTCAAGGGCCGGGCGGACCGGCTGGTGAAGATCCTCGGCGAGTTGCTCGACCTGCAGGACCTCGAGACCCGGCTCCGGCAGGGCCTGCCCCAAGACGCCGCCTGCGTGGTGGTGGCGGTGCCGGACCACCGGAGAGGCTGGCGTCTGGTGCCCGTGGCGGAATCCGCCTTCCGCAAGCAGGCCGCCCGCCGGGTGGCGGCCCTGAACCGCCAACTCCCCGGATTCGCCCGCCTCGAATCGCTCAAGGTCGTGACAAAATTGCCACGGACCCCCCTCGGAAAGTGGGATTATGCGGCCTTGAGGGACGAAATCCCGGGAGCCGGCAGTTCTTGATTGCGAAGACCGGCCTCCTATGGGATCATTAAGTTGTCTTGAATATGTCGGCTCCAGACGGCGTGGATAGGAGGATTGAGAACGGGGGGCGGAGCCGCAACCGGCGTCCGGCCGAGGGCCGAAATCGTTCCAGACTGATCCATCGAACCTGAGCATGATTCACCACAGCGATGATTCGCAGGCAGGCCTATACGAAGAGGAGAGCAAACGGGCGAACACCCGCCGGCGGGGCCTGACGAAGGCCCAGGCCCGCGATTTCGGCCTCGCGGCGCCCCGGCGGGAGGGCAAGAATTTCGTGCTGGACACCAACGTGCTCCTGCACGACCCGGGGTGCCTCGGGCGGTTCGCGGACAATCACATCTGTATTCCGGTCGATGTGCTGTCGGAGCTTGACCGCTTCAAGAACGAGCAATCGGAGCGCGGGGCGAACGCCCGGCGGGTGCACCGGCATTTGACGGAACTCTTCGCGGAGGCGGATTCACTGACGGCGGGGTCGTGGAGGACGAGGCGCAGCGTCCCGCCGCCCTCGGTC
>CAYPUM010000269.1:0-5691 GCA_964413545.1 uncultured Roseibacillus sp.
CGGTCTTCCGCAGACTTCCTCGTCGGCGCCTCCGCAGAATCTCAGATCATCCATGAATAATTTACCGTCCCGCTCGTCAAGGAGCTGAAACCTTCCCCGATCGTCTCATGGACAGCAATTTTCAGACCATCCACCACTTCCTCCAAGCCTTCGCTCCCGAGATCAGCGGCCGCAGTTCCGACGCCGTCACCGCGGAACTCGAAGCGGGCATCCAGCGCTTCGCGGCCGGAGATCTCGAAGAATCCAGCCTCAACCAGCTCTCCCGCGACCTCCTGGCCAACGAAAAGGCCATGGAGAGACTCGCCAGCCTCCTGAACGGGCGCTAGGATTCTCCCGCAATGGAGAACCTCCACCCCGCGGATTGGCTCATCGACGGTCAGGTCGACGACCTTACCGCCCACCTGATCCGGGAACTGCTCTCCCGTTCCGCCCAGCGCGTCGGGGCCCTGAACACCGCCCTTTGGCTCTCTTCCGGAGACCATCTCGACGCGCTCCTCGGCTCGGGCCCCCACGCCCCTCATTTCGTCGGCGAATTCCGTCAGCCCACGGACCGCGGCATCATCAGCCTCGTCTTCGCCTCCGGCCAGCCGGCATGCGAAAACGCCATCGCCGCCAACCCCAACCACAGCCCGTTGCTCGACCAGCGGCTCGGCATCCAAACCGACGCCATGATCGCGGTCCCCCTCGTGGTCAACGGCGAAATCGCGGGTGTCATCACCTGCGTCCACACCCGCCCCGCCGATGCCAGCGAGAACCCGGCCGACTTCCGGCCCGCCGACCTCGATGAATTCGAGTTCGCCGCCGCTTGCATCGCCCGCCTCCTCGAAGCTGCCCTGCTCACGGCCGCCTGAAGCCCATGGGGGAACCTTGGATCACTCCCGACCAAGCACGCCGCGCCATCACCGAAGGAGACGGCGCCGGGGTGCGCATCGCCGTCCTCGATTCCGGCATCGACACCACCCACCCCGGACTCCGCAATCTCCAGATCGACGACGAGATCGCCATCGGCTCCGAAGGCGGCCGGGTCGTCGTTCATGACCCCCATCACGGCGACGTCTTCGGCCATGGAACCGCCGTGGCCGGCATCATCCACGCCTGCGCCCCCCGTGCCGCCATCGGCTCAATTCGCGTCCTCGGCCACTTCAAGGAGTCCCGAACCGCCGTCATCCAGGAAGGCATCCGCCAAGCGGCCCGCCGCGGGTACCACATCGTCCAGTGCAGCTTCGGCGCCCCCGCCCGGCCCTGCGACGCCCCCGTCTACAAACGCTGGATCGACGCCCTCTACCTCCGCGGCATCCACGTCGTGGCGGCCGGATCGAACTCCGGGTTCCAATCCGCCGAGTGGCCGGCGCATTTTCCAACCGTCATCGCCGTCGGCGCGGACCCCAAGAACCGTCCCTCCCTCGTCAGAAGCGCGGGGGGACTCGTCGAATTCGCCACCCGCGCGGAGGAACCCCGCGCCCTCTGGCCCGGAGGAGGAACTCGCCAACTCGTGGGCAGCAGTTTCGCCGCCCCGCGCGTCGCAGGCTGGCTGGCTCGCCTCCTTTCCCGCCACCCCGGCATCCATCCCCTGCTCGCCAAGGCCGTCCTCCGCCACCTCGCAATCTCTTGAGCCCCAAACCGAAAAATGCCCCCTCCCCGGTTTGCAGACTTGCGTCAGCCCGCCGGAATATCATTGTGGGCGCCCAAAACACTGCCTGAGATAGCTTAGACCTCATGGAACTTGACCTGTTGAATGTCCACTTCGACCTGAAGGACATCAAGCCCCGCGAGATCGAAGAGGCATTGGAGGACCCCTTCGCAGTCCGACTGCTGCCCGACCGGGAGCGCGCCGACGGCGAGGCCCGGTTCTACGCTCTCGGCCGCACCGTCGCCGACCGCTACTTGTTCCTTTGCTTCTGGTCGGACGGCAAAAAAGTCCGGGTGGTGGCAACCCGCGATATGACCGACGTCGAACTCAAATACTACCACCGCAAATATGCCTCCTTCAAATGACTGCGCCCGCCATGAACACCGTCAACTCATGGGACGAAATCCCTGACTTCCCGAACGAGGAAGCCGAGGCCCGCTTCTGGACGAGCCATGAACTCAGCCCCGCCCTGCTGAAGGCCTCGGAACACATCCCCGACAGCCGGGAATCCACCACCATCACCCTTCGCTTCGACCCCCGCATGCTCTCACGCATCAAGCGCATTGCCCGCTCCCGGTTCCTCAATTACCAGTCGATGATGAAACAATGGCTCGCGGAGCGCCTCGAGGAGGAATTGCGCAAAGGCGAACCGTGAAGCGCCTCCCCGCCCCTTGCCGCCATCCCGCCCCATGGATTCTCGCCTTCGCATCATGGGCCGTGGCGCTCTGGTTCCTCTCCGACGGACCTGTCCCGGTGCGCGCCGACGTGGGCCTGCCGTTCTTCGACAAACTCCTCCATTTCGGTTATTTCTTCGGCGGTGCGGGACTCCTCGCGGGGGTCCTTTTCCTGACGCCCCGCTCCGCCCCCTCGTGGCCCCTCCTCATCCTGAGCGTCACCGTCATCGTCGCAGGCATCGGCATCCTCGACGAGTGGCATCAATCCCGGGTGCCCGCCCGCTCCGGAAACGACGGCGCAGACTGGCTCGCTGACGCCTTCGGCGCCCTCGCCGGAGCCCTCGTCTTCAAGCGGTTCGCCTTCCTCGTCGCCCCGGATCCGCCACAGCCGGACCGCGCCTCCCCACCCGCCCCCGTCCGGCGTCCCACTCGCCCCCATCACTCGTGAATTATTTCACACAGGCCCTTGTCGGCCTGTGCCTCCGGCGGCATAGTCCGCCCGAACTCCTCGGGAGGCGCCCACAGCGCAGATTCATGAGCGATTCCGCACCTGCCGCCGCAACGAAGCTCCCCGGGGATCTCGCCGCCGGGAAAGGCCTCGTCAACGTCCGGATTGACGGCCGCTGGTTCCAAGTTCCCAAGGGCACCCGCATGATCGAGGCCTGCCGGCTCGCCGGAATCGAAGTGCCCCACTATTGTTACCACCCCAAGCTTTCCTCGCCCGGAAACTGCCGCATGTGCCTCGTCCAGATGGGGATGCCTCCACGCCCCAAACCCGGCGAAGACCCCCGCTTCGACCACGAGGGCTACCAGACCATCAACTGGATGCCACGCCCCACCATCGCCTGTTCCAATGCCGTCGCCGAAAACATGGGAATCCGCACCAAGGGCGACTTCGTCCATGACTGCCGCAAGGCGGTCATGGAATTCCTCCTCGCCAACCACCCCCTCGATTGTCCGATCTGCGACCAGGCCGGCGAGTGCATCCTGCAGGAATACTCCGTGCAGCACGGACGCGGATTCTCCCGCTTCGAAGAACAAAAAATCAAAAAACCGAAAAACGTCCGGATCGGACCCCGCATCCGCCTCGACGTCGAACGCTGCATCCTCTGCAGCCGCTGCATCCGCTTCATGGAAGAGGTCGCGGACGACCCGGTGCTCGGCTTCATCGACCGCGGCGCCCACAGCACCCTCACCGTCCACCCCGGCCGCCTCCTCGACAGCAACTATTCTCTCAATACCGCCGACATCTGCCCCGTCGGAGCGCTCACCTCCACCGACTTCCGCTTCCAGATGCGCGTCTGGTTCCTCAAGCAGACCCCCAGCATCGACACCAACTGCGGAACCGGCTGCAACACCACCATCTGGACCCGCGGCAACCAAATCTACCGCATCACCCCCCGCCGGAACGACGAGGTCAATTCCTGTTGGATGCCTGACAGCCACCGCCTCAACTTCCACTTCCTTCACTCCGAATCCCGGCTCGACGCCCCTCTCATCCGTAACGCCAAGGGCGCCCACGAACACGCCGGCTGGCCCGACGCGATCACCCGCACCGCAGCCGGACTCCGCGGATTCCAGCGCGGCGAAGTCGCCATTGTCGGTTCCGGATCCCAAACCAACGAGGAATTCTTCCTCCTCAAGGCCCTTGCCGACACCCTCGGCAGCGACCTCCTCGCCATCGTCCCGCGCCTCCGGAAATCCGACCGCAAGTTGATCGCCGCCGACCGCAATGCCAACACCACCGGCGCCAAACTGATCTGGGAAACCGACGACCCCGCCGCCCGCCTCGACGCCATCCGCGAGGGGGTCCGCAGCCGCAGAATCCGCGCCCTCCTCGTCTTCTACGAAGACCTCCTCGCCGAAGCCTCCTTCAAGACCGCCGACCTCGCAGGCCTCGAGTTCCTCGCCTCGAACCACATCCTCCCCAACCCCACCGCCAGCGCCAGCCACGTCGTCCTCCCCGGCGCCGGATTCGCCGAAAAGGACGGATCAATGGTCAACATCACCGGACGCCTGCAACGACTCAACCACGCCATCCTCCCTCCCGAAGGCGCCATGGACGACTGGGAGATCATCCGTGACCTCCTCCACGCCGTCGACAGGAACGCCCCCGCACGAAACCGCCTCGAGGACGTCTTCAAGGAAATCGCCGCCGCCATTCCCGAATTCAATGGCCTCACCCTTTCAACGATCGGACCCCTCGGAACCCGGATCACCGAAACCGGTCAAACCATCCCCCTCCTCGAAGCCGAACGAGCCCGCATCGCCGCCGGCGAAATCGTGGGGTGATCGCTATTCGTCAATGGTTGGTGGTTGAAACGAACTGCGGCCCCGAAGAGCCGTTGAAAAGGAATCCCACGCGCGCCGGTGACCAATGACCGGCAACCAAAACAACTGACCAACACCCGATGCCCTGGCCCTTCCTCATCGCCACCGCCGCCAAGATCATCGGATTCACCTTCGTGATCATCCTCCCGCTCATCGCGTATTCCACCTACGCCGAGCGGCGCATCAGCGCCATTATCCAGGACCGGGTCGGACCAAACCGCGTCGGAATCCCCCTGACTCTCTTCGGAGGCAGCAAGGACCTCCCTTTCTTCGGGCTGCTCCAACCGGTGGCGGACGGCCTGAAAGGACTCTTCAAGGAGGATCTCACCCCGGCTCACGTCCGCAAGGTCTTCTACTGGATGGCCCCCGCCCTCACGCTCGTCCCCTCCCTCGTCACCCTCTGCGTCATCCCCTTCGGCAGCGAACTCCGCATCTTCGGGCACCCCGTGAAGCTCGTCATCGCCGATCTCGGAGTCGGGCCCCTGTTCATCTTCGCCATCGCTTCCCTCAGCGTCTACGGCATCGCGCTGGGCGGCTGGTCCTCGAATTCGAAATACCCCTACTTCGGCGGCGTCCGGTCCTGCGCGCAGATGATCTCCTACGAGATCGCCCTCGGGCTTTCCATCATTCCGGTCCTCATGGTCTTCGGCATGCTGAACCTCTCTGACATCGTGTCCTACCAGGCGGAACACGGCTGGCTCCTCGCCCCCTTCTGGGGCGAGGGGCTCACTTGGCAGCGCTGGCTGCTGCTCCTCCCCCTTGGCATCTCGTTCCTCGTCTTTACGACCTCCGTCTTCGCGGAAACCAATCGCATGCCCTTCGACCTCCCCGAGTGCGAAACCGAACTCGTCGGCGGATATCACACCGAGTATTCCTCGATGAAGTTCGCCCTTTTCTTCATGGGCGAATACGCCGCCATGATCGTCGGCTCGGCCCTCGTGGTGACCGTCTTCTTCGGCGGTTGGTCGCTCGGCTTCGGCCTCGACGAGGCTCTCCTCCGAAACGCCGCCGGTGAATGGCGATCGTTCGCCGGCCTCGCCCACCTCGGCGCTTTCG
>CAYPUM010000270.1:0-5684 GCA_964413545.1 uncultured Roseibacillus sp.
AGCGGCCTTGTCTTCGAGACGGAAACGGCGACCATTGACCTTGCGGCAAATGATATCGATCCCGACGACGGTTTGGACGTCACAAGCATCAATATCGTCGACCCTCCGGATTATGGAAACGTAACCGACCTTGGCGACGGCACGATCGAATATGCTCATGACGGCAGCGAAGCCGCAGCCGACAGCTTCACATACACTATCCGGGACCTCGCGGGGCAGCTCTCCAACGAGGCCCTCGTCAGTATCACGATTACGACTGAAGAGGCCGAGGCCGCGACGATCCCGGTCAACACCACCGAGGACGAGTTCGATACTCCATCCGGGGCGAAGATTTCACTGCGCGAGGCGATTCGCGACGCCAATGCCACTCCGGGCAACGAACGGATTCTCCTTTCGGGCGGAACCTACCGGCTTTCGATCATGGGCTCCGGCGAAGAGGCCGGGGCCTCGGGCGACCTCGATATTCTTGCGGCCGCAAGTTCCGGGTGGGTGATCATCGAGGGGACCGGCGCTTCCGATGGGACGGTTATCGACGCCGGAGTGACGGCTGGAGCGGATGAATCGATTTTTCATCTTCAACCGGGCGCCGAGCTGAGACTCCGCGACCTTTCCGTTGTGGGTGGTGGCGGCGGCGACACCGGCGGGGCGGTTTTCAACGATGAGGGCGTTCTCATCCTTGAAAGGTGCAATCTGTCCGGGAATTACGCTCGATCTGGCGCGGCGATCCACAGTCGCGGGGAGGGCGCGGTCGTGACCGTTACGCGCTCGACGATCGCAGGAAACGAGACGGAAGTGTTGTCGCCCCGGGCGGGGGGGGGGATCTATCAGGACGGGGGCGCCCTGACCCTTGTGAACTGCACCCTTGCCGGGAACGCGGCCTACCAAGGCGGGGCCATGTCGATTCATGGAGAGAGCCCCGAGGCGACGCTGGTCAATTGCACGATCTCCGGGAATTCCGCGACCCTCGGCGGGGGGGTGTATGTTGACGAGAACGCGACATCCGGCATCCTGCGCATCGAGAACACCATCGTCGCCGGAAACACGGCCTTGTCGGGCGGCCGTGGTCCCGACATCCACAGACTGGGCGGGGGAAACATCGTCCCGGCCGGCCAGAATCTGATCGGAGACAACGACACCGTCGACGGCCTGTTCGTTTCGGCCGGCGATCCGCGGCTTCTGCCGCTTGACGGTTATGGAGGCCCCTCGTCGACGATGCCGCCTCTTCAGGACAGTCCGGCGATCGATGCCGGGGTGTCCACCGCGAGCACTCCGAGCGTGGACCAACGCGGGGTGGTGCGGATCGCCGACGGGGATGGCTTGCCTGATGGAGACGGAGAGGAGCTCGACATCGGGGCGGTGGAGGACCTGGTTGGCGCCACCATTGCCGGTCTCGATCTGACCGGCATGGATTTCACCGGGATCGACCTGAGCGGCGCCAATTTCTCCGGCTCGGTCCTTGTGGGGGCCGTTTTCACCGAGGCCCTGGCCGACTCCGCGGATTTCAGGAACGCCGCCGGCCTGTCGGACGCGCGATTTGCGGGGGCCTCTCTCCAAGGAGCCTTGTTTGCCTCCGCCGATCTCTTCGGCCTCGATTTCACCCTTGCAGATCTCGTGGGTGCGGACTTCACGGGCGCCACGCTCGCGAATGCGGACTTCAGTGAGTCAGACCTCTCGAACGCACTGCTTTCGAGCGTGACCGCCACGGGGGCCACGTTTGAAGACGTCAATCTCGCCAACGCCGATATCGAGGGCGCGGCGTTCCGCAACGCCAGTTTTCTGAATGCCCATCTCGACGGGGCGGTGGTCACGAATGCGGATTTCGGCGGAGCGGATCTTACCGGGGTGCACAGTGCTGGTTTGACGGGGACGCCCGCGGTCCTGCCGGACTTGTGGAACACGGTCGAGGGCCACTTGGTTGGTCCCGGCGCGGACCTTACCGGGACCGATCTTTCCTCCGCAGATCTAAGTGGGATAAACCTTTCCAACGCGGTCCTCACGCAGGCCCAGCTTGGCGGGACAGATCTTTCCGGAGCGGTGCTCGAGGGCATCCGGTCCGGCGGCATTAGCGGGACTCCGGCAACCCTGCCCGAGGAATGGGGAATCGTGGTGGGCTACCTCGTCGGTCCCGGCGCGGATTTGTCGGGCGCGAATCTCGAGGACGCCGATCTCTCCGCCATCAATCTCAGCGGTGCGGATCTTTCCGAAGCGATGCTCTTCGAAACGAACGTGACGGGGACCGACCTCTCCGGGGCCAGTTTCACGGGTGTCCGTTCCCGCGCGCTGGTTGGCGAGCCCAACCTGTCGGCCCCGTGGCAGGTCAACAACGGACATCTCGTTGGTCCGGGCGCAAACCTGTCCGGCAATGACTTTTCCGGTGTGAACCTTGCCGGTGCGAATCTCTCCGGAGCGGACTTCTCGTTCGGGATCTTCGAAGGCGCCGATCTGTCGGGAGCTGATCTCACGGACGCCAAGCTGGCTTTCGCGAATTTCACCGGTGCGAACCTCTCCGGCGTCAACCTGAGCAACGCGTTTCTCCCGTACGCCGTCCTTGAGAACAGCAACCTTGCGAACGCCTCGCTCGCCGGGGCGCTGCTCGCTTATTGCAAGATGGCCAGCGCCGAATTGACCCTTGCCGACCTCTCGAATGCGGTCATCACCTACGCAGACCTGAGCGGGGCCTCGTTGCGGCACGCCAACCTCACCGGCGCGGCCGGCTCCTTCGCGGACCTCGCCGGCAGCGACCTTTCCCATGCCGACCTGACTGACGCCAGATTCCAAGGGGCCGGCTTTGAGGGCGCCGATCTTTCGTTTGCGATTCTGGGCGGCGCGGACCTCTCCCAAGCGGTTCTTACCGGCGTTCGATCGCAATCGGTCGGCGGGACTCCGGCCGCCCTGCCGGGGGGCTGGCGCCTTGTCAACGGATATCTGTTGGGATTGGGCGCCGTGGCGCCCGGCGCCAACCTTGCCGGAGCGGATCTGTCCGATCTTGATCTCTCGGGAGCTGACTTGACTGGCGCCGATCTGTCGTTCACCGATCTGACGGGGGTGAGTTTCCATGATGCAAACCTTGGAGGAAGCGTGGGGCTCGATACGAGCGGGTACAGCGGGGTTCCGCCGCTCGTGAACCTCGTCACCATCCTGCCCGCCGGATTCAGCCCTGCTGCCGCCGGCTGGACGATCGATCCGGCCCCCGTGCCGGAACTGGCTGTCGAGCCGGACCCGGTGTTCGCGGACGACGCCGTCCTCACGTTCCAGTCCGCTTCTTACGGGCTTTATCGTATCCGGACGAGCACTGACCTGAAGGCGTGGTCCGACGTTGTTTCCGGCTTGGTGGCGGGCGACGGGGCGGCTCTGGAGATCACCCACGCGGGAGGCTATCTGGCCTCGGGGCGTTTCTGGCGTGTCGAGGTTGCGGGTTGGTCATCTTTGCCCGGGGGCTGGCGGATCGTCAATGGCTACGAGATGGGGCCGGGGGCTTCGCTGTCCGGCGCCGACCTCTCCGGAGCGAACCTGTCGGGTCTGGACCTTTCGGGCGCCGATCTGACGGGGGCGGGCCTTGCTTCCACGGTGCTGACGGGGGTGGACTTTTCGAGCGCCGATCTTTCCGGCAGTTCGGGTCTTGAAACGAGCACCTTCGGGGGCGTTCCGCCCGCCATCGATCTCGTCACCACCCTTCCGGCCGGTTTTGATCCGGAGGCCGCCGGATGGATCATCGCGCTTGAACCGCTTCCGGAGTGGATCGAGGTGAGTTCAAGTCCGACCGAGCCCGCCGATGCGGTCATCAGATTTCCCTCCGCCCTGCACGGGCTTTACCGGCTGCAAACCAGCACCGATCTCATGAGCTGGGAGGACGTGACGCTCGACCCGGTTGCAGGGAACGGGGACATCCTGACTTTGGAACACCCCGGAGGGCTGCTTGCTCCGGGGCGCTTCTGGCGGGTTGGTGTCACTCGGGAGTGACGGGGGGCATTTCGCCGTTTCCGGAGGACCGCGATCGCGGCTTTTCAGTCGTCTTCCGGGAGGTTATTATCGCACCGTGGGCAGGGTGGATCCGTTTCCGATCCACCCCTCACCGTTCCATAGCGACATGAAACAGCTCGGGCGCATCATAGTCATCTTGTGCCTTCTCGGCGCAGGAATCTTCATCCTTCTGCGTCTCCTCGGGGATTCGCCGCAATCGCTGCAAGCGCGGGCGGACGAATACTACGAAGGAGGTCGTTATGAAGAAGCGCTTCTCGTGTATCGCAAGCTCCTGGGGAAGGATGCGGAGAACGCCCACGCCTACCGCCGGGCGGGTTTGATCTGGATGAAGCGAGGTGTTCCGCGGCGGGCGATCAGCTACCTGCAGGAGGCGCTGAAACTGGAACCCGGCCACCTCGAAGCGCGGAAGAACCGGGCCGAGGCCCTGCTTGCTCTTGGGAGTCCGATCGAAGCGCGCCGGGAAGCTCTCGCGGTTCTTGACCGGGCGCCCGGAGACCCCGAGGCCATCCTTTTGCTGGCCAACACCTCGGCGGGGGAGGAAGGGCTCGCCGAAGTCAGAGCGCGCCTTGCAGCCCTCGATCCGGAAGCCGACGCGGTTTATCATCTGGCGGAGGCCGTTGTGCTGGACCGCGAGGGCAAGTCCGGCCGGGTGAAGTCCGCCTTGGACCGCGCCCGGAAGCTTGATGCGAGGGCGGCGGACGTGCATCTTGCCTTGGCCT
The DNA here is from genome assembly GCA_964413545.1 of uncultured Roseibacillus sp. Lineage (GTDB taxonomy): Bacteria > Verrucomicrobiota > Verrucomicrobiia > Verrucomicrobiales > Akkermansiaceae > Roseibacillus_B. Next base: position 4,701 of record CAYPUM010000270.1, read on the forward strand.
CGTATTACCGCTCACGCGGCGAGCCGGAGCGGCAATTGGCCGCCCTGCGGCAAGCGACGGAGGCCGCAGAGCAGCGGTCCGGCATTTCCCTCCGTCTTGCCCAGGCCCTGATTCGTCAGGACGAGGTGACGGAAGCCAGGCGGGTGATCGAGGGCATCAGGAAGCGGAGGGGCGATTACCTGCCCGCTCTCACTGCGATGGCCGGGCTGGAGGCCCGCGAGGGCCGCCATGACGAGGCCCTGCGGGTGCTGGGCGAGGTCTTTCGTTACGATCCGGTCAACGTCGAGGCGGCTACGATTGAGACGCAGGTCCACCTTGCCATGGGGGAGCCCGCCAAGGCGGTCGCGGCATACGAGCGGCTGGACGACGCCTACCCGGACAATCCACGGATCAAGCTGGTCATGGCCGGGCTCCACCTGCGGAACGGTGACGAAGGGAAGGCGCAGGACGCGCTCCGGGCCGCGCTTGAGTCCGCTCCGGAAACGAGCCGCGATCACGCCGAGGCTGTCACCCGGATGGCCGAACTCGATTTGCGCTCCGGAGATGCGGCGGCGGCCGCGACGAGGCTTGAAGCACTGGTTGTCAAGCAACCGGACTGCGACCCGGGGCGGCTCTTGCTGGCCAAGGCGTACGAGGCGGGCGGCCGTCCCGAAAAGGCTGCGGATCTCTTCCGGGAACAGACGGAAAGGAAGCCGGATGATCCGCAGGGCTACCTGATGCTGGGACGGGTGCTGAAGCGGCAGGAGAATCGTCTCGCCGAGGCGCGCGAGACCCTCGGCCAGGCGCAGAGGATGGCGCCGGCAAATCAAACCATCGCGGCGGAGTTGATCGATTTGGATTTGCGGGAGGGCGATGCGGCCGCAGCCCACGCCCGGGTGCAGCCCTTTCTCGACGGGGAGAAACCCGATTGGCACGCATGGTTTCTGAAGGAGTGATTTTCTCGGCGGACGCGAAGTGGGCGGAAGCGGAGAAGGCTTTGGACAA
>CAYPUM010000271.1:0-5669 GCA_964413545.1 uncultured Roseibacillus sp.
ACGCACTTGAGGAAGCGGGCCGGGATGATCTGGTCGGTGTCGATGTCGGCGCCGGGGACCGGGACGGCCGTGCCGGATACGGTGGTGACGGGTTGCAGGGACATGGCCGGGAGGGGATTGGTTCAGGCGGCGGGCGCTTCCGCCGGGACGCCGTCGAAGACCTCGCGGGCGTCGGAGACTTCGCCGCGGACCGCGGCGGCGCAAACCATGACGGGGGACATCAGGATGGTGCGGCCGGTCGGGGAGCCTTGGCGGCCCTTGAAGTTCCGGTTTGACGAGGAGGCGCAGAGTTGGTCGCCCACGAGTTTGTCGGGGTTCATGGCGAGGCACATCGAGCAGCCGGCGCCGCGCCACTCGAAGCCGGCTTCCCTGAACACGGCGTCGAGTCCTTCCTGTTCGCAGAGGCGGGCCGTGATCTGGGAGCCGGGCACGGCGATGGCCTTCACGCCGGGGGCCACCTTGTGTCCCTTGAGGTAGCGGGCGGCCTCGCGGAAGTCGCTGAGGCGGCCGTTGGTGCAGGAGCCGAGGAAGGCGACGTCGATCTTGACTCCCTTGATGGGGGCGCCGCCTTCGAGCTGCATGTATGCGAGGGCCTTGCGGCGGTCGTTGCGCTGCGCCTCGTCGGCGCTTGCGTCGGGGTCGGGAATGGGTTCGCTGATGCCGATCCCGTGATCGGGCGAGATTCCCCATGTGACGGAGGGCTCGATGCCGGCGGCGTCGATGTCGACCACGTCGTCGTAGCGGGCGTCGGGGTCGGAGCGGAACGAGTTCCAGCGCGCGACGGCGGCCTCCCACCGGTCCGGGGCCGGGGCATGCGGGCGGCCCTTCAGGAATTCGTATGTTGTTTCGTCGGGGTTGACGTATCCGCAGCGGGCGCCGCCCTCGATCGACATGTTGCAGACCGTCATGCGCTGTTCCATCGAGAAGGCGTCGAAGGTGGAACCGCCGTATTCGTAGGCGAATCCGATCCCGCCCTTGGCGCCGAGGAGCCGGATGATGTGGAGGATGACGTCCTTGGCGTAGACGCCCGGGCCGAGGCGGCCGTTGACGTTGATGCGGCGCACCTTCAGCTTTTCCATGGCGAGCGTCTGGGTGGCGAGGACGTCGCGCACCTGGGTGGTGCCGATCCCGAAGGCGATCGCGCCGAAGGCGCCGTGGGTGGCGGTGTGCGAATCGCCGCAGGCGATGGTGGTTCTGGGTTGCGTGATTCCCTGCTCGGGGCCCACCACGTGCACGATGCCCTGCTTGCCCGAGGCGAGGTCGAAGTAGGTGATCCCGAAGTCCCTTGCGTTCTTGCGGAGGGCTTCCATCATCTCGGCCGCCAGCGGGTCCGAGGGGGTCTCCTGGTTCTCGGTGGGAACAATGTGATCGACGGTGGCGAAGGTCCGGTGGGGGTACTTCACCTTCAGGCCGAGATCGCGGATCATGCCGAAGGCCTGCGGGCTGGTCACCTCGTGGATGAGGTGGGTCCCGATGAAGAGCTGTGTCCGCCCGTCAGCCAGCCGGCCGACGGCATGCGCGTCCCACACCTTTTCGTAGAGAGTCTTTCCCATGATGCGCCCCCGGCTCGGGGCGGGGGACGGTGGGCGAATTCCGGGCGGAAGTCAAAGAGAAGTCCAAAACCCGCGGGCACACGAAGGCACGATGGCAGGAAGGCACGAAGGAGGGCTTGGGGGGAAGGGGCTCACACGAAGGCGGGAAGGGTGGGGGAGGGTGGCATCGGCCTGCCGCAAGGCGCGGCGCCCCGTGGACCGGATCGCGCTGCCGCACCACCGGCACCTCCTTGCGAGCCGCCTGCCGCTTGGCCTTGCGGGCCAGCGCCGCCTCATAATGGGCGTGAATTGTGAGGGGGGAGGGGGTATGGTGAGGGCACGAGACGATGTTCGAAGTCCGGGAGAAGCCGCGGATGGTGGAGAAGGCGCTGCTGGTGCGGGTCTATTTCGACCGCCGGGAGGAGTCGGAGGCGGAGAGCCTCCTGGCGGAGCTTGGGGAGCTGGTGGGCACACTGGGCATCGGGGTGGCGGAGCGTTTGCCGGTGTATTCACGCGAGCAGCAAAAGAAGTACCTGTGCGGGACGGGCAAGGCGGCGGAGGTGGCGGAGGTGGCGCGGGCGAGAGGGTGCGACTGCATTGTCCTCGACAACGAACTGGCGCCCGCGCAACAGCGCGAGTGGGAGGAGCTGGCGGACATGGCGGTGATCGACCGGGAGGAGGTCATCCTTGACATCTTCGCGCAGCGGGCGCAGACGCGGGAGGCCCGCCTGCAGGTGGAGCTGGCACGCATGCAGTACGCGCTGCCGCGCATGGCGCGGATGTGGCAGCACCTCGACCGGGAAGGCGGATCAGGGGGCGCCCAGGGCGGGGGAGCGGCCCGCGGGATGGGCGAGCAGCAGATCGAGGTGGACCGGCGCCTTGCGCGGACCCGGATTGCGCGGATCAAGACCGACCTCGAGGCGGTGCGCAGGCGCCGCGCCACCCAGCGCAAGGAGCGGGAGAAGCAGGAGGCCCCGCTGGCCGCGATCGTGGGCTACACGAACGCCGGGAAGTCGACCCTGCTGAACCGGCTCACGGGGGCGGAGGTTTTCGCGGCGGACATGTTGTTCGCGACGCTTGATCCTACGGTGCGCGCCGTAGAATTGCCGGACGGCCAGAGTCTTTTGTTGACCGACGCGGTGGGGTTCGTGCGGAACCTGCCGCACCGGCTGGTGGAGGCGTTCAAGGCGACCCTCGAGGAGGTGGTCCTGGCGGACTTCCTGATTCATGTCGTGGACGCGAGCGATCCCGAGATGGAGCGCCTTTACGGGACCACGCACGAGGTGATGGCGGAGCTGGGGGCGGCCGGCAAGAAAACGTTGACGGTGCTGAACAAGATCGACCGGGTCGGGGATCCGATGCGGATGAAGGCTCTCACGGCGGCGTATCCGGAAGCGGTGGCGATCTCCGCGATGACGGGGGAGGGGCTGGACGACCTGCAGGAGCGGCTCTCGAAGATGCTGGCGGAGCGCGTGAACCGGAAGTGCTACCGGATCCCCCAGCACCGCGGCGATCTGGTGGCGCTGCTGCACCAGGATGCGAAGGTCCTCGATACCGGCTACGTGGGCAACGATGTCGTGGTCGAGGCCTTGGTCGGGGACAAGATCGAGGGACAACTGCGGGCCTTCGCGGTTTGAGACGTCGTCCCGGCCGCTCCATGGGCCACAGCCCACCCGGAGCCGTCCATGCCGGTCCCCGGGTCCCAGGCGCCAAAGGGCGAGGCCCATTCCACCCCATCGTCCAACCCTCAAGGTGTGGGGCAGCGCCCAGCGACTTCGTCACCACCGGCTCGGGGTCCAAGGGAAAGGGAAAAAAGAAAAATAAAAAGAATCCTTGATTATTAAGAAATATTAAGTAATTTCTTCAAAATTCCTTTCATGGCGTGATCGGCCGCCAGCCAATTTGCATTCCTAAAATTTTAACATTGACCAATGAGTGCATTAGAGTGTACCACGGTGCATCAAACGAGCCGTCTGATGGGTGATGGGTGCACGAGGGGACATATTCGAGGGGGTCTACGACTACAAGCTGGACGCGAAGTATCGTGTTTCGGTTCCGTCGGATTGGCGCCCGGTGCGCGGGGAGGGACTGGCGTTGAGGTTGCTGAAGTGGCAGACGCAGAAGGTTCCGGTTTTGAAGGCGGTGACGGACCGGGCGTTCGAGGCGATGCTGGCGTCGATCGACGAGTCGGGGGAGTCGGCCGGGGTGAAGGGTCAGCGCAAGGGGTTGTTATATTCGCGGAACACGCCGGTGGCGATCAACGATCAGGGGAAGCTGCTGATTCCGAAGAAGCTGGCGGACGAGCAGGGGCTGGAGCCGGGGGGATTGGCGCACTTGTTCGGGCGGGGGACGAATTTCGACATTGTGAGCCCGCGGGACTACGAGGCGATGCTGGCGGCGGAGGAGGCGCTGCTGAGCGACCTGTATGACACGGTGGATTTTTCGTGAGGGGTGGTGAGAGGTGACAATTCAACTGAGACTGACTGACTGCTGATGCCCATGCCTTCCCCAACTCCGGCGCCGTCCATGTTGAGGCGCTTTGGCGACGGTTGGACGTTTGTGCCGACGGTGCCGGGGTTGGGGTGTTTTTTCGGGGGGGCGGCGGGAGGGGGGAGTATCGGGGGGGGGGGGGGGGGGGGGGGGATGGGGGGGGGGGGGGGGGGGTATCGGCATGTTCCGGTGATGGTGCGGGAGGTTCTGGAGTATCTTGAGCCTCGGGAGGGGAAGACGATTGTTGATGCGACGTTGGGTGGCGCCGGTCATGCCGCAGCGATCCTTGATGAAGGGGCGCGGCTGATCGGCCTTGACCGTGACCCGGAGGCGCTCGCTCATGCGGAGGCGCTACTGGCTCCGCATGGCGAGGCCTTCGTGTCACGGCGAGCGAACTTTTCGGATCTGGCGGAGGTGGCGTGGGAGCTGGCGCCGGAGGGGGTGGAGGGGGTCTTGATGGACCTCGGGGTGTCGTCGCACCAGTTGGACTCGCCGGGGCGGGGGTTTTCGTTGCGGTGTGGGGGGCCGTTGGACATGCGGATGGACCCGGACGAGGAGTTGACGGCGGAGGTGATCGTGAACGAGTGGGAGGAGGGGGAACTGGAGCGGGTGATCCGCGAATTCGGGGAGGAGCGGAGGAGCAAAGCCATAGCCCGGGCGATTGTGCGTCGCCGTGCCGGAAAGCCGTTCAGGGAGACCCTGGACCTTGCCGCATGCGTCGCGGCGGTGGTGGGCGGAGGGGGCCGCCATCATCCCGCGACGCGCGTATTTCAAGCCCTGCGAATAGCCGTGAACCTCGAGCTTGAGGCGCTGGAGCGGGCCCTTGCGGCTGCTCCAGTCGTCCTCAAGCCCGGGGGGCGGCTGGTGGTGATCACCTTTCACAGTCTCGAGGACCGGATCGTGAAGCAATTTTTGCGGCGGCGGAGTGCGGCGGAGCTGGACCGGCCGGAGTGGCCGGGGCCGCGGCCGAATCCGGAGCGGACGCTGCGGGTTTTGACGAGGCGGCCGGTGGTGGCGGGAGCGGGGGAGGTGGGGCGCAATCCGCGGGCGCGGAGCGCGAAGTTGCGGGCGGCGGAGAAGCTGGAGGGAGGGGCGGGGCGGTGAACCGGCGGCGGACAGACGGCGAGGGGCTTGGTTTCGGGAGCGTGGTGTTGCTGGTGGGGGCGGCGGTGGTGACGGCGGGGTCCGGGATTTTTCATGCCTACGTGAAGAACCGTCAGATTCGGGTGTCGCGCGAGATTGAGGCGGCCGAGCAGCGGATTGTGGACCACGAGTTGCAGATTCGGACCGTGCAGATGCTGCTGGACGAGCAGATGAACCGGTATCTGATCCGGGACCGGTTGAGGCGGATTGCGTCGGGGTTGCGGCCGATTCCGGTGACGGCGGTGGAGGAGGTTGATCCGCGGCGGCCGGAGGGTGTATTGCCGGACCTTGCGCGGGGAGGGCCATGAGAAAGGGTGGTGAAGTGTGAAGTCTCCTGTCCGGAACCGAGCGTTGTTTATGTGCCTGGCCCTTGTGGCCGGGTTCAGCGTTCTATCGGTGCGGCTTGTTTACCTGCAATGGATCGACCGTGAGGAGGCGGTGAAGGACGCGGCGGTGAGCCTGACGCACACGCAGGTGGTGCCGGCGCGGTTCGGGCTGATCGTG
>CAYPUM010000272.1:0-5664 GCA_964413545.1 uncultured Roseibacillus sp.
CGCAGATCTTCGAGGCCGTCGGCCTCAACACCGAGGTCATCGACCGCTACTTCACATGGACCGCCTCCCGCGTCGAGGGCATCCGCCTCCGCGAAATCTCCCAGGAAGTCAAGATGCGACACGACAAGGCGTTCGCCGCCCCCGTCGACGCCGACGACCCCCTCGACCCCGGCGGCGTCTACCAATGGCGGTTCGACGGCGAGGGCCACCTCTTGAGCCCCAAGTCGATCCACCTCCTGCAACGCGCCACCCGCGAGGGCGACTACGCCGTCTTCCGGGAATACTCCCGCCAGATCGACGACCAGTCCGAGCGCCTTTTCACGCTGCGCGGCCTCATGGAGTTCAAGACCGGCGATCGCCGCGCCATCCCGCTCGAGGAAGTCGAACCCGTCGAGTCCATCGTGAGACGCTTCAAGACCGGGGCCATGTCGTTCGGGTCCATCTCCGCCGAAACCCACGAAGCCCTCGCCGTCGCCATGAACCGCCTCGGCGGCAAAAGCAACACCGGCGAGGGCGGCGAAGACCCCGCCCGCTTCACATGGACCAACGAACGCGGCGACTCGAAAATGAGCGCCATCAAGCAGGTCGCCAGCGGACGCTTCGGCGTCACCAGCCACTACCTCGTCAACTCCCGGGAAATCCAGATCAAGATCGCCCAGGGCGCCAAGCCCGGCGAAGGCGGCGAACTCCCCGGCCACAAGGTCCTGCCGCACATCGCAAGGGTCCGCGGAACCACCCCCGGCGTGGGCCTCATCTCGCCCCCGCCCCACCACGACATCTACTCGATCGAGGACCTCGCCGAACTCATCCACGACCTCAAGAACTCCAACCTCGACGCACGCATCAACGTCAAGCTCGTCTCCGAGATCGGCGTCGGCACCATCGCCGCCGGCGTCGCCAAGGGCAAGGCCGACGTCATCCTCATCTCCGGACACGACGGCGGCACCGGCGCCAGCCCGCGATCCTCGATCCAGCACGCCGGCTGCCCGTGGGAACTCGGAATCGCCGAGACCAACCAGACCCTCCTCCTCAACGACCTCCGCAGCCGCGTCATCCTCGAAACCGACGGCCAGATCAAGACCGGCCGCGACGTGGCCGTGGCCTGCCTCCTCGGCGCCGAGGAGTTCGGATTCTCTACGGCGCCCCTCGTAGCTCTCGGCTGCCTCATGATGCGCGTCTGCCACAAGAACACCTGCCCGGTCGGCATCGCCACCCAGGACCCCCGCCTCCGCGCCAAGTTCAACGGCGCCGTCGAAAACGTCGTCAACTACATGCGCTTCGTCGCCGAGGAGGTCCGCGAGATCATGGCCCGCCTCGGGTTCCGCACCGTCGACGAGATGGTGGGACGCAGCGACTGCCTCGAGATGCGGCGCGCCGTCGCCCACTGGAAGGCCCGCGGCCTCGACTTCTCGAAGATCCTCTACCGCCCCGAGGTCGGCCCCGAGGTCGGAACCTACTGCTCCCGGCCGCAGGACCACCTCCTCGACCGCGCCCTCGACAACACCAGACTCCTCGAACTCTGCCGGCCCGCCATCGAGCGCGGCGAAAAAGTCCGCGCCGAGTTGCCCATCGTGAACACCAACCGCGTCGTCGGAACCATCACCGGAGCCGAAATCAGCCGCCGGCACGGCGCCCGCGGCCTGCCCGACGAAACCATCCGCCTCAAGTTCAACGGCAGCGCCGGCCAGTCGTTCGCCGCCTTCTGCCCGAAGGGCATGACCTTCGAGCTCGAAGGCGACGCCAACGACTACATCGGCAAGGGCCTCTGCGGCGCCCGCCTCATCGTCCGCCCCCCGAAGAACTCCCACCCGTCCTTCGTCGCGGACCAGAACATCCTCGTCGGCAACGTCGCCTTCTACGGCGCCACCTCCGGCGAGGCCTTCATCGCCGGCGTGGCCGGCGAACGGTTCTGCGTCCGCAACTCCGGCGTCCACGCCGTGATCGAGGGCATCGGAGACCACGGCTGCGAATACATGACCGGCGGATCGGTCACCTGCCTCGGCCGCACCGGCCGCAACTTCGCCGCCGGCATGAGCGGCGGCATCGCCTACGTCTTCGACGAGGCCGGCGACTTCGAAACCAAACTCAACCCCGACATGGTCAACCTCTACCCGCTCGTCGAATGCCGCGACATCGAGATCGAGACCCTGCGGGAACGCATCGAACGCCACGTCGCCCTGACCCGCAGCGCCAAGGGACGCAAGATCCTCGACGACTGGGATGACTCGGTGGCGAAGTTCTTCAAGGTGATGCCCAGCGACTACGAACGCGTCCTCAACGCCCTCGAACGCGCCCGCGAAAACGGCCTCGAAGGCGATGAAGCCATCCTCGCCGCCTTCGAGGAAAACGCCAAAGTCGGACACTGACCATCAATCACAAATCTCAAATCTGAAATCTCAAATCTCAAATCTGAAATCTGAAATCCAAAACCCCAAATCCACCCAAATGGGCAACCCCACCGGCTTCCTCGAAATCAAACGCGCCACCATCCCGGACCGCCCGCCGCGCGAGCGGCTTCGCGACTGGCGCGAAATCCATGCCGGCCGCAACGACGCCGCCGTCGCGGCCCAGGCCGCCCGCTGCATGGATTGCGGAACCCCCTTCTGCCACACCGGCCTCGTCCTCGGCGGCGCCGCCAGCGGCTGCCCGATCAACAACCTCATCCCGGAGTGGAACGACCTCGTCTACCGCAACCGCTGGCGGGAAGCCCTCCAGCGCCTGCGCAAGACCAACAACTTCCCGGAGTTCACCGGGCGCGTCTGCCCCGCCCCCTGCGAGGGCGCCTGCGTCCTCGGCGCAATCGAACCCCCAGTCACCATCAAGAACATCGAAAACTCCATCATCGACCGCGGCTGGGAGGAAGGCTGGCTGACACCCCATCCGCCGCAATCCCGCACCGGCAGGAAGGTGGCCGTGGTCGGCTCGGGACCCGCCGGCCTCGCCTGCGCCGATCAGCTCAACCAAGCCGGTCACCACGTGACGGTCTTCGAACGCGACGACCGTCCCGGCGGGTTGCTCATGTACGGCATCCCGAACATGAAGCTCGAAAAGCGCGAGGTGGTCGACCGCCGGCTCGGCCTGATGCGCGCCGAAGGGGTCCAGTTCCTCTGCGGAGTCGAGATCGGCCGCCACGAAGAGTGGACTCCGGACCGCCTGCGCGCCGGCTTCGACGCGGTCGTCCTGTGCTGCGGCGCCACCGTGCCGCGCGATCTCCCGATCCCCGGCCGCGATGCCAAAGGCGTCCATTTCGCCATGGACTTCCTGACGGCCAACACCCGCCACCTCCTCGACCACGACTTCGACCGCAGCCTCCCCGAACTCAATGCAAGGGACCTCGAAGTGGTCGTCATCGGCGGCGGCGACACCGGAACCGACTGCGTCGGAACCTCCCTCCGCCAAGGATGCAAAAACGTCATCCAGCTCGAAATCCTCCCCCGCCCGCCCGCCGAGCGGACCCCCGACAACCCATGGCCGCAATGGCCCAAAATCTACCGCATGGACTACGGCCAGGAAGAGGCCGCCGTCCTCCAGGGCGAAGACCCCCGCCACTACCTCGTCATGACCCGCCGCTTCCTCGCCGACGACCGCGGCAACCTCGCCGGCCTCGAAGTGGTCGATATCGACTGGTCCCGCAACCCCGAAGGACGCATGGTCCCCGTCGAAAAGAAAGACACCGCCCGCACCATCCCCGCCCAGCTCGTCCTGCTCGCCATGGGCTTCCTCGGCCCCGAACCCGAAATCGTCCGGCAGTTCGGCCTCGAAACCGACTCCCGCACCAACGTCAAGGCCGAGCACGAACGCTACACCACCAACATCAAGGGCGTCTTCGCCGCCGGCGACATGCGCCGCGGCCAGTCCCTCGTCGTCTGGGCCATCAATGAAGGCCGCGGCGCCGCCCGCGAGTGCGACCGCTTCCTCATGGGGCGAACCACCCTCCCCTGAACTGAAGGGACCGCAAACAGCACCCGCAGGATAAGGGAAGTTTCGAGTTTCTCGTCATCGAGGGCGATCCGGAGTCAACCACGCCCTCTCGACGCGGAGGCCTGTCAGCACCCCGACCCCGAATCCGCCTTCAGCCATCGCGCGCTCCGTTCAACCGCCCGCTGCCAGAGATCGCGGAGCGCCCCCGCCTTCTCCGGCGACAACACCGGCTCGAACGTTTCGTCGACTTCCCAGTCGCTCCCGAGTTCCTCCCGGCGCCAGACGTCCGTGGCGAGCCCGGCCAGCATGGCCGCCCCGGCCGCGGTGGTCTCGACGTTGCGCGGCCGAACCACCCGCCGCCGGAGCAGGTCGGCCTGCACCTGGAGCAGGATGTCACTCCGCACCGCCCCGCCGTCGACCCGCAGTTCCCCGAACTCCCTCCCCGAATCCTTCGACAGACAGTCAAGAACGTCCGCGCACTGCAATGCCACCGCCTCGACCGCCGCCCGGCACAACCGCGCCCGGCCCGTCCCGCGCGTCACGCCAAACAACGCCCCACGCGCAAACGGATCCCAGTGCGGCGCGCCCAGCCCCGCAAACGCCGGCACCAGCACGCACCCCCCGCTGTCCGGCACCGACGCCGCAAGGGCGTCCACTTCCGAGGTGCTCTCCACCACCCCCAGCTCGTCCCGCAGCCACTGGAACACCGCCCCGCCCATGAATACCGACCCCTCGAGGGCATAGGTCACCTCCTCCCCGATCTTCCACGCCACCGTCGTCAACAGACCGTGGCGCGACCGGATCAACTCCCGGCCCGTGTTCATCAGCAGGAAACAGCCCGTGCCGTAGGTCGACTTCGCCATCCCCGGCTCGACACACCCCTGACCCATGAGCGCCGCATGCTGATCGCCGGCCACCCCCGCTATCGGCGCCCCTTCCCATTCCCCGCAAACCCCGCTCGAATCCACCACCCGCGGCATCACCGGCCGCGGCACCCCGAAAAGCTCCAGCAACTCGTCGTCCCACGCGAGCCGCCGGATATCGAAAAGCATCGTCCGGGAGGCGTTCGTCACATCCGTCACGTGCGCCGCCCCCCCCGTCAGCCTCCAGATCAACCACGCGTCGATCGTCCCGAACCGCAGCGCCCCCTCCTCCGCCATCTCCCGCGCCCCGGGCGCCTCGTCGAGCAGCCACTCGAGCTTGCTGGCGCTGAAATACGGGTCAACCCGCAGTCCGGTCCTCTCCTCGATCATCGCCGCCCGCCCCTCCGCGCGGAGTCGCGCGCAGCGAGCCGCGGTCCGGCGGTCCTGCCACACGATCACCCGGCCCACCGGTTTCCCGCTCTCCGCGTTCCACACCATCGTGCTCTCGCGTTGGTTCGTGATCCCGACCGCCGCAAGGTCCCCCGCCCCGATCCCGGCCGCTTCCAGCGCCTCGCGCATCGTCGCCACCTGCGACTCCCAGATCTCCTCCGCATCGTGCTCCACCCAGCCCGGCCGCGGGTAATACTGCCGGAACTCGCGCTGCGCCGCCCCCCGGACGTTGAACTGCTCGTCGTAGACGATCGATCGCGAACTGGTCGTCCCCTGGTCCAAGGCAAGCACGTGTTTCATGACAACCACCAATCCACCCTCTCGCCCTCCCCGAAACAAGACCCGATTTCCCCACCCCGCCCCCCCCCGCCGGCCTCGGGACGCCCTCCGCGGGCCCCGGCGGCCTCGGGACGTCGCCTCTCCCGCCCCC
>CAYPUM010000273.1:0-5659 GCA_964413545.1 uncultured Roseibacillus sp.
GTACGCACGGTTCTGTGGGAGGACGGTCCCCTGCGGGGGGCCTCCTACCCGACCGCCGTGGCGATGGATTTCATGGTTTTCATGGTTTCTTCTCCGAGTTTGGTTGTTTCGATGGTTTGACGTTCAGGAACTTTCCGGCGGACGTGGCGGCCCGGCGGCAGACAAAGACGAAGAGGAGCGGAGATGCCCACTCCCCTCCGTTTCTTATTCATGCGCGAAGAGCCGTCCCGTCCCGCCACGAGAATTGAATTTTTTTTTCAGTGTTTCACGGGGACGGGTCAACCATCCGCCGATGCACCGTTTGCTTCCTGACCGTGGTCTCGACCGGCGCGGGGTTGGAGGGGGGCGGGAGTTGCACCGGTTTGGGCTTCGGCGAGGAGGATGCGGGTGATGGCCCAGTCGAACCACTTGCGGTCGACGGGCCGGTTGGGGCGTTTGCCGGCGAACCGGTAGGCGTGGTCGACGAGTTTTCTGGCGGCGGCGATGTGGCGGGCGGCGGTGGCGGGATCGTTCTGGCGGAGGTGGACGAGGGCGGCGACGCAGCGGGCGAGGGAATCGCGTTCGGGGCGGCGCTGGCTGCCGTTGAAGACCCGCGTTGCGAGGGTCAGGCCGCGGTCGTCGTTGCCGCGGCGGTATTCGAAGAGGGCGAGGGTGGCTGGGAACCAGTGGACGGGCTCGCCGGTGGACGGGAGATCGCCGGATTCGAGGGCGGCGGCGAGTCGCTCGGCGAGCGGCTGGAGGCCGGCAAGGAGGGTGGGGTCGGCCGGGGTGAGGAGGGAGGCTCTGAGGACGTGATCGACGTCGATGAGCCATGAAGCTTGGCCGAAGCGGGCGAGCAGGGTGCGCCGCAGCTCGTCGTAGTCGGCGAGGCTGCCGGTCATGACCGTGACCGGGCAGGCCATGAGCGTGGCCGGTCCGCTTTTCGGCCAGTTGAGATTGACGAGGTGGCTGTTGAGTTCGGCCGGCGACTCGCGCTCCATGCTCACCTTGAAGCACCAGAGCGCTTCGTGCCAGCGGTCGCAGCCGGCATTCCATCCGCCGAGTTCCTGGAAGAGGATGGCTTCTTCCGGGGTGGGATCGATGATTTCCTGCGGGAAACGGCTGAATTGCTCGCTGAGTTGGTCATTGCGGGCCAAGGCCCAGAGGATGGCGGTTTGCGAGATGGCCTGGCGTGCGGCGGCGTTCTGGCGCAGGCGTTGTTCCTCGGCGCGCATCTGCTCGGCCTCCATGCGGAGGCTCTGCTCCCGGGCGGCCATGTGTTCCGTCAGGGTGGTGAGCCGGCGTTGTTCGCGCAGGGCGTGGCGCTCGCGGACGAACATGTGGACGGAAGCGCCCATGCCGACGGCGAGGGAGACGACCACCGCGAGGGTGGAGAGGCACGCCACCCGGTTGCGGCGGACGAAGCGGCTGAAGAGGTAGAGCCGGCTCGGCGGGCGGGCGGTCACCGGCTGGCAGTCGAGGAACCGGCGCAGGTCCATGACCAGCGCGCCGACCGTCTGGTAGCGGCGATTGCGGTCCTTTTCGAGGGCCATGGCGACGATCCAGTCGAGGTCGCCCCGGAGGGTGGCGGCGAGCCGCTTGGGATCGAGGCGGCGGCGGCGGGCGATGGCGGCGCGTGCGGGCGGCGGCAATCCTGCGAAGAAGGCCGAGCACAAGGGCGGGAGGTCCTCAAGGATGGTGCGGCGCATTTCAACCATGCCGGAGTTCAGCAGTGTGTCGCTGTTGAAGGGCGTGTGACCGCTGAGGAGTTCGTAGAGCAGAACGCCGAGGCTGTAGACATCGCTGCGGGAGTCGATGTCGAGTCCGCCGCCGAGGTCGACTTGCTCCGGGCTCATGTAAGTGGGGGTGCCGAGGAACTGGTCGCGGGCGGTGAACTCGGGCTGATCGGCGAGGCAGCTCCGGGTGGCCTTGGCGATGCCGAAATCGATGACCTTGGGCGCGGCGACCGCGCTGTCCTCGTCCACAAGGATATTGGAGGGTTTGATGTCGCGGTGGATGATCCCCTTCTGGTGGGCATGCTGGATCGCCTCGCAGACATCGAGGAACAGGGCGAGGCGGGCCGGGAGGTCGAGTTGCCGCGCGTCGCAGTAAGCGGTGATCCGCTCGCCGTGGACCAGTTCCATGACGAAGAAGGGGCGTCCGGTGGTGGTGGCGCCGGCATCGAGGACGTGCGCGATGTGGGGGTGGTCCATGAGCGCGAGCGTCTGGCGTTCGGACTGGAAGCGCCGGATGACGCCCTCGGTGTCCATGCCGAGGCGGATGATCTTGAGGGCGACGCGGCGCCGGACCGGCTCGACCTGTTCGGCTTCGTAGACCACCCCGCAGGCGCCTTCCCCGATGCGTTCGATGAGCCGGTAGCGTCCGATGCGGGCGCCGGGCTCATCGGGTGAGGCGCCTTGCGCATCCGGGCGGGGCGGCGGATTGACGGGGACGTCGTCGAGGATTTCGTCGGCCACGAGCGAGCTTTGCTCGCGGGCGGCGAGGAAGAACTCGACCGAGCCGCGGGCCGCCTCGAGCAAGTCTTCCATGCGATTTCGTCCCCCCGGGTCGCTGGCGAAGGTCTGGTCGAGGAAGGCGCGGCGGGTTTCCGGTTCGTCGAGGCTCAGCGCCGTTTCGAAGATCGCTTCTTCGATCTCGGTCGCGGGGTGCATGGCGGGGGGAGGGTTCACGGGGTGGCGGGCCCGCGGGCAAAGCCCTCGGCACGGATCATCTGGTAGAGCCGCGCCTTGGCGAAGCTCCAACGGCGCTCGACCGAGCGGGTGCTGCAGCCCTCGATCCGGGCGATCTCCGCGCTGGCAAGGCCGCTGAAGAACTTCAACGAGACGATCCGTGCCGCAGCCGGGTTCTCCCGTTCGAGGCGGGCGAGACTCTCGTGAACCAGCAGGATGTGGTCCGGCGAGGGCGGCGCGGGCGGATCGGCGAGGGAGCGGGCCGGGGAGTTGGCTGGCCGCCGCTTGGCCGCGAGGCGGCGGCGGGCGTGATCGACGAGGATCCGGCGCATCGCCTGGGCGGCGGCGCCGAAGAAATGGGCGCGGTTTTGCCACAAGCCCCCTTGGGTGCGGCGCAAACGTATCCATGCCTCATGGACGAGGGCGGTCGGCTGGAGAGTCCGGGGGCCGGACTCGCCCGCTATCCTGCGTGCCGCCAACTGGCGCAACTCTTCATAGACCAAGGGCAGGAGTTCCTCCGAACTGAGTGGTTTCGGGGCGGCGGACCCGCTTTTTGGCGGCATGGGAGGGCCGGCGATGAGTTCCATCGGTTCTGGATACTATGGATGCGATCACCCCCCCGGCAACCCTGAAGTCGGGCGAAGTCAGGACGAAATCAGGGACACCGGGATCAGGGACATCCACCGGGATCAAGGACGCCCACGATTCCGGCCGGGCCGGCTGTCCCACGGGGACAGGTCAACCATCCGCCGGGCCACCGAATCTGCTGCGGATCGTATAATGGAATCTGAGCGATGAATGATCGATGTCAGCAGGGGGCGGAAACAGGGACGGGGGTTGGGGGTTTATTCCGTGGGCGTCTGGCGGGGGTCATCCCGAGAGCTTGACATCAGTCTTTAAGCGCCTACGGTTCATCTCATGATTCGGACTCAGATTCAACTGCCCGAGCCGTTGTATCGGGAGGTGAAGCGGGTTGCGCGGGATCAGGACTGGAGCATTGCGGAGGTGATCCGCCGCGGGGCGGAGGCGGTGGTGCGCAGCTATCCGGCGACCAAGGGTTCCGGGGGTCTGGGGACGCGGCTACCGACGCCGATTCGAGCCCGTTTACGGGTTGAGGATCCGGGTTTGCTGAAGGTGGAGATTCGCCGTGACGAGGAGGGCGTCGAGTGATTGGGATCGACACGAACCTGTTGCTGTATGCCCGCTTGGAGGGCAATCGGTGGCATGGTCCTGCGCGGGAGTTTCTCGATCGAGTAGGATCGGACCCGGATGTGGTGATCGCGGAATTGGTTCTTGTCGAGTTTTACGTTGCCTTGCGCAATCCGGCGGTCGTGGATCCGCCGCTCGGGGCGGAGGCGGCGGTTGTCGAGTGCGCCTGGTTTCGGGATCATCCGCGGTGGCAATTGGCCGAACAGGCTGTGGTGATGGCGGAGGTGTGGCGGCACGCTGGGGAGGCGGGGTTTCCGCGGCGCCGGATATTCGACGTGCGTCTCGGGTTGACGCTGTTGGCGCACGGGGTGACGGATTTCGCCACCGCGAACGTGGAGGATTTCCAAGGACTGGGATTCCGCCGGGTGTGGAATCCGTTGGTGGAAGGTGGGTGAGACCCTGCTGTCCCACCGGGACCGTTCAACCATCCGCCGATGCACCGTTTGCTTGCTGACCGTGGTTTCGACCGGCGCGGGGTTGGAGGGGGGCGCGAGTTGCACCGGTTTGGACAAGATCAAGGACGCCCACGATTCCGGCCGCGAGATCAGGGACATCCACGATTCCGGCCGGGCCGGTCCCTTATCCGCCTCCTGCGCGGCGAGGGTGGGTGTCCCGGGTTGGGGCGCGCTTTGCCGCCTCCTGCGCGGCGAGGGTGGGTGTCCCGGGTTGGGGCGCGGCATTTTTCCGGCGTTCCTTTCGGAGTGTTGCGGGGAGGCCGGGGCATTGGTATGGTGGGGGCCGAACGGGTGATGGTGGTTCCGGAATTCCAGACGAAGCGTTCCGACCGGTGGGGCGACGAGCTGACGGCGTGGGGAGTGCTCGACATGGCACTGCGTGGCGATGAGGAACAGTGGTGGGAGCTGTATGAGGCGGCGCGGCGCGACGCGGAGGTGCGCAGCCTGCTGCGCCGCATGTTGCCCATGGCCGATCCGGACCTGGTTGGCGGGATGCGGCTTTGGCAGGCCCTGTTGGACCGTTTCGAATCCCCTCCCTCCCCGGCGCGATGAGCGCCCCGGGCGAGAACGCGGCGTTCCGGCGTCTGATCGAGACGGCGCGCGAAGTGCAGGGCAAGCTGGTTTTCCTGCCCACCGTGGCCGTTGGGGGGACCGCTGCGGCACTTTACGCCCGCCATCGGGTGTCGCTTGATGTCGATTTCGTGTCACCCGTGCTGCGCGATCGCTTCGACGAGGTTGAAGAAGCGCTTTGGCGGTTGCCGGGTTTCGAAATCGCACGCACCCGCCGCCCGGTGCTTATTCTTGGACGGGTGGGTGAAGATGAGATCGGGATCCGGCAGCTTCGGCGCGATGAACCGCTGGATGCGGTTGAACTCGAAGGTCTGTGGGTGCCCACGCTGCCGGAGATGATCCGGGTCAAGGCCTTCGTCTTGTCAGACCGTCGGGCGGTTCGCGATTTCGTTGATGTGTGCGCGTTGGTGGAGACCGCCGGTCCGGAGGCGGCGGTGGCCGCGATGGCGCCGTTCAACCGCCTTTACCGGGGTCTGGGGAGCGCCGGGGCGCTGACCGCCTTCGCCGAGGCAGCCCACGACGAGCCGTGCGACGCCGCGGAGACCGACTTGAGCAACTGGCGCCATCTTGATCCCGCATACGCCCACCTCGAACGGGTCCGCGGGAAATGCCGGGAGTTTGCCTTGGCAGCGGTTGAAGCGGAGGCGAAGCGCCGGGCATCCGAACCCCGGCACTGACATCGGTTGGGAACATCGAGCTTCTCAGACCTCGTCCGGGGAGAGCCAGCGGAAGGAGACGACGCGGAAGCGCCGGCCG
>CAYPUM010000274.1:0-5647 GCA_964413545.1 uncultured Roseibacillus sp.
GAATGACGGCGCCCTTCGGGACGAGCGTCCAATGATATCCCGAACACAGGATCGAGGAGCGTTCCACGATTCCCTTCCGCTCGCCGGCCGGCTTGGACCGCTTCAGCGTGCCCGGTTCCACCGGAACCAGCGAGTCGTTGGCGGTCTCCTTCCCCGCCTCCTTCTGCCGCCGGGACAGACTCTCGTGAGTCGGCCGGACCTTCGCTTCGAGCGGCTTCAAATACTTCACCTTACCCGCCGCCAGCATCGCTGCCGACGAGATCAGAACAACAACGGGAACGAGGGTGAGCTTCATCACATTCAATCAGGTTGATCATTCGGAATGCGGCATCTTCCGCTATTCGTCGCTGAACAAGGAGGCCTTCATCTCGATCGTTCGGTCGACTTGCAGCGGGTAGAACTGCTGGAGCAAATCCACCCCGAACGGCGTCTCGTGAATGATCTCGAGCGTGTAGGGACCTTCCTTGATGAAGTATTCGTCAATTTCGTCGATCGTCAGCGAGCGCTCCTGCGGGACGGAGTCGTTCACCAGAACGTAGCTGCCCAGCAGCATGAAGGACTCGGTGGGGGCGGGGTCCGGCGCCCCGTGGTAGGCCCGCACGTAGGTCGCGCTCGACGGATAAAGGTTGTGCAACGTCACCCCGATCGGCGGAAGCTCGAGGTAGCGGGTGTTCGGATCCAGTCCCGACAGCGACCCGGAAGCGATCGGCCAGATCTGGATGCGTTTCGAGTCGAGCACCGAGGCGTCGGACCCGAAACTCGCCAGCGAACTCACCGTGAAGATCTCCTCGCCTTCCAGCTCCGTCAGGTCCGGCCCGCTCAGAGCGGTGATGGGGTAATCGAGAACCGTCTGACCGTTCGTCTCGATGAAGCCCTCCGATATGACGCTGGGCGTGATCCCGCTCCCCTCGCCGGTATGACTCCCTGCGGGGTAAACCATCCCCTCCCGCAGGAATCCGACCTTCTTCGCCGCCTCGGGAATCTCATCCGGCGGAATCCCGCTCGTCCCGTCGTCAAGTCCGGACACCAAAATGCTCACCGTGAACGGTTGATCGACCCTCGTGCGCGGAATCAGACTGTAGGGATCGGCCGAGGTGATCGCAATCTGCGCGTTCGGCAGAAACGAGGACACATATTGCTCGTCCAGAAGGTAATCATTCGCTGTGTCAATATGCACCGACCACAATTCGAAATTGGACCCATCCGGCCCGACTCCCTCCTCGGACAGACATTGACCCTCCGGACCTACTGTCACATCCCACTCGAGACCCGAGTCGACCTGGATCTGCCGAATGAAGTTCTCGTAATGATCCGCGGGATCGGCAAACGCCGTTCCCGGCAACAAGAGCAGCAAGATGCGCGCGGTTTTCATGGCCGGTGGGGGGGTCCGGAACAAACGATTCTCCACGCCCGCCTGAACGGGCGCGCCCAAACACTTGCTTGGGATCAGCCAAATTATTGGGAATATCAGAATGCCAGTCAAGGCAGATTTGCCAATATTTTTGAATATTCGGCTCTCTTTACAAAAACGCCACAGTCCGCCGTTTGCCGTGCTCCCGCAAGCAGGTGGTCCGCAACCAGAGAGGTCTTGGCATCCGGCAGGCTTGTTCGGAGGAAGGAGCGGTGGTTTCCGCTCCGGGTTGGTGGGCTGCGGGAATTCTGGTCCGCTGAAAAACGCAGAATCGCCGGCGTCCGTCGGACAGCCGGCGATGCCGGGGCCGGTTCCTCCCACAATCGGGACCGGCGGAGGCAGGGCCGGAAGGTCAGTTTCCCGAATAGAGGGTTCCCCGGACCCGGATGCTGAAATCGATCTGGAGCGGAAAGAACTGCGTGAGGATGTCGGTTCCGAAGGGGGTGCGATGGAGGACCTCGAGGGTGTAGTTCCCGGACGTCTCGAAGAGGCTCTCGATCTCTTCGAGGGTCACGGTGCGGTTCTGCGGGATGGAGTCCTCGATGACGACGTAGCTGTTCGAGATCTCCTGCGCCCCTTCGGGGTTGCTGGCGGGCGGGCCGGCGTAAACTCGCACCCAGGTGGTGCTGTCCGGGTAGAGATCCGCGAGGCTGACCCCGACCGGCGGGACTTCGGAATATTTCCCGGCGGGATCGATCCCGGTGAAGGCGGCCTCCGCGATCGGCCAGATTTGCACGAGCGCCGACTCCACGCTGTTGCCTATCGTCCCGGCGCCCTTCTTCTCGTCATCGACCGATCCGGAGGGGTCCTCCCGGCCATTGGGTCCGCCCCGCCCCCTTCCCGGATTGCTCGAGTCCACCCCGTCCACGTTGTTGCCGTGCCCGTTGTTGCTGTGGGCGGCGTAGTCTGAAAGGGTGAAGACCTCCTGCCCCTCGACCCTTGTCAGGTCGTCCCCGGGCAGGGAAGTCACCGGGAACCTGAACACCATCTCCCCGTTGTCAGTGATGAGATATTCGTTGGTGAAGACGGGGGTGGCATCGTCAAGGTTGTCGATCGAATGCTCCGATTCGGGATACAGGTAGCCTCGGTGCGACAAATGCAGGGCATCCCTGGAATTCCCGTTCCCGTTCCCGTTCCCGTTGCCTCCCCCGAGGCCCGATATGTCAATCGTCACATTGAAGGGTTGGTCCACCCTCGTGCGGGGAACGTGAGGGTACGGGTCGCCGGTCTCGATCACGATCGAAGCACTCGGCGTGTAGGCCGAGACGAACTCTTCGTCGAGGTGATACTCGAAAGCGGTGGGGCCGTGGATCGACCAGAGCTGAAACAGGGAACCGGCCGGCCCGACGCCCTCAGGGGAAAGCATCTGGCCGCTGGGCGCGACCGTCACATCCCATTCCACGCCGCTGTCCTGCTGGATCTGGCGGACGAAGTTGACGTAGTCCTCAGGGGCCGCCCCAAGGCCGCCCGCAAGGAGAATGGTGAGCGGAGCGAAGCGTCTCATCGGTTCGTCAGGGAAAATGTCCGGCTGGGGAGCTCGTCCCTCGCAATCTCCGACGGATGGGACGACCCGGTATGCACCCCCGCCGGCGCGTTTCCTCCCTTGTGAAATCGACGGTCCCTCAAGATGGCAGAATCGCCGGCGTCCGTCGGACGGCCGGCGATTCCCGTGCCGGTCCCTCCCACGATCGGGACCGGCGGAGGCAGGGCAGGAAGTTCAGTTTCCCGAGTAAACCGTTCCCCGGACCCGGATGCTGAAATCGATCTGGAGCGGAAAGAACTGCGTGAGAATGTCGGTCCCGAAGGGGGTGCGATGGAGGACCTCGAGGGTGTAGCTCCCGGACGTCTCGAAGAGGCTCTCAATCTCTTCGAGGGTCACGGTGCGGTCCTGCGGGATGGAGTCCTCGATGACGACGTAGCTGTTCGAGATCTCCCGCGCTCCTTCGGGGTCGCCGGCGGGCGGGCCGGCGTAAACCCGCACCCAGGTGGTGCTGTCAGGATACAGATCCATCAACCGGACCCTGATCGGCGGAACCTCGGAGTATTTCTCGGCGGGATCAACACCCGTGAAGGCGGCTTCCGCGATCGGCCAGACCTGCAGCTTCGAAATCTCGAGGACATCCGCCTCTTCGAGGGGATCGGTCCCCCCTCCGGTGACGGCGGAAACGGTCCACACTTCCTCTCCTTCGACCTTGGTCAGGTCCGGGCCGGTCAGGTTGGTGTGCGCATATTCGAGGAGGATGAGGCCGTTGCTGCTGACGGTTCCGGCGTCGATCACCTCCGACTGGTCCTGCGAGGCGCCGCCCCCCTGTCCGGCAAACGAATGCCGGCCCTGAGGGTAGCGGGCCATGGAGTGGGTGAGCAAGACATGGCCCGCCTCGACCGGGGCGCCGTTCTCATGGGTCAGTCCGTTGATGTCAATCCGCACCTCGAAGGGTTGATCGACCCGCGTGCGCGCAATGTGAGGATAGGGATCGCCGGTCTCGATGACGATCTTGGCGCTCGGGCTGTAGGCCGAGACGAACTCCTCGTCGAGATGATACTCGAAGGCGGTGGGACCGTGGATCGACCAAAGCTGAAAGAGCGAACCGGCCGGACCGACACCCTCGGGGGAAAGCATCTCTCCGCGGGGCGCCACCGTCACGTCCCATTCCACGCCGCTGTCCTGCTGGATCTGGCGGACGAAGTTGACGTAGTCCTCCGGGGCCGCCCGAAGACCGCCCGCAAGGAGCATGATGAAGGGAACAAAGTGTTTCATCGATTCGTGGGGTTGGAAAAGCTTCGCAGCGTACTACTCTTTCGCGATCTCGGAGGGACGGGACAATTCGCCGTCTTCCTCCGCCGGCGCCTTCACCGAGATCGGCCCGCCGTGCAGGACCGCCACCACAAGGCGGCCGAGGCGCTTGTGAGTCTCGGTCACTTCCTCCGACAGCACGGCTTCGCCCCGGGCCTGTTCCATCGTCACCGTCTCGGTGTGAATCCAGCCCCGGTTCCGGGAGCAAAACTCAATCCACGGAACAAGCTTGCCCGAAGGCTTCTCGGCAATCCGCCCGCGGTAGACGGCCGGCACGAACAGCACCGCGCCCTTCGGGACAAGCGTCCAGCGACCCCCGTGGCTCAGGATGGTGGACCGCCCGACAAGGGTCGGGGCAACGATCCTCTCCTTCGACCGCCCGAGGCGGCCCGCTTCAATCGACTCGACCCCCTTCACCGACAACGGGCGCGTCCGCTTTTCGAAACGCTTCACAAGATCGGCGTGGCTCGGGCGGAGCTTCGGGGCCCCTTGCGCCCCGGCTTCCCCCCCGTGAAGGGGGGAAAGCGCGGTGCAGGCAAGGGCAATGATGGCGACGTTGGTTGTCTTCATTGCTCGGGGGTTTGAGATTCGGAGCCGCATCGAGGAAAACGGGCTGTGGCTACTGGGTTGATGAGATGATGTTTCCCTCGCTGCAACTCACGGAATCACACTTCACTGAAAGTGATCACAACCACAAGGTCCTGCATGTCGAAGTACCAGTCCCCGGGATCGCGCGAGGCCAGCTCGAACAGGTAGATCATGTCCCGCGGCCCAAGATTGACGCTCTGGTCGGCATTCACATACGAGGAAAGGAAATCCTCGATCCGTCCCTGCGAGTAGGCCGGGGCGTAGTCCGGCACCGTCTCGCCGTTCACAAGGCCGATCACGGCCGAGTCCGGCTCGACCGTCCAGCGCACGTCATACCACCCGCCGTACTTCTGCCGGGCGCGCGCCGCCAGATCAATGCTGGCACCCGCTTCCACGACCTTCTCGAACACCACCTCGTCGGGACGCACATTATAGGAGCGACCGTAAAAAACTTCCTTCCAGTTCCCGCGGCCCGCGCGGACCCAGAACGCCACCGGCAGGTGCGTGTTCCCGGATTGAAACGCGACGCCCGCCACGCGAATCTGCACCCGCGTCCGAACCTTCGTCGTCACGCCCCCGTCCGGATCCTTCTCAACAAAATCCGAAGTCGTCTTCGGATACTCGATGTTCCAGCTCAACGCCGACTTCGTGCCCGACCGCACGATCCTCTTGTCAACGTCGAGGGTTCCGATCGGAGTGTAGGGGTCTCCGTGGCTCTGCCCGGCAAAGGCGTATCCTGTCATCGCTCCAAGTCCGGCGGCAATGCAAATGGCTGTCTTGGTGGTCATGGTCTTGCAGGGGTGTTGGGTTGGTGATGTGAAAAATTGTAAATTTCGGAGGTAAAGACAAGCGGA
>CAYPUM010000275.1:0-5619 GCA_964413545.1 uncultured Roseibacillus sp.
ATCACCCGAATCCCATACACCGCTCGCTTCGACAGGTGCATGGCACATCCTTTGTTGAAATCAAATTACACGCGCAGGTAGACATTGCAAGGTATTTTTTGGAAAAAATTCGCCCGGAGATTCTGCTGCGGTCCGCCATTATTCTCCGCCGGGGGTCAGCATCCCGATGTCCCCGGCAAGGCGGTCAGGTTCCGCTCCCGATGATGCGGCAGGAAAACCTGCCAACGTTCCCCAATACTTGATCAACATTCCTCAAAACCTGATCGAACTTGAAAGAACTCGTCGTTTCAGGGGTACTGGTAGTCGCAAAGCACATGGACTTGGTGAGAATAACAGCCTTCATGATCACCTCTGCCGGCAGACTGATTGCGGCCGCGACTTTCGTGGCTGTAATAGCGCGTCCGACAGATGGAAGGGAGCCGGGAAGCTCTATCTCGGTTCCGTCCACCGACAGCGAATCCCATATCGCCTACCACGCCTTCGACGGCGATCCGGAGACGCGCTGGGCCAGCAAACAGGGCGGCAAGGGCTGTATTGAGATTGATTTCGGGAGAACTCTCGAAGTCAATCAGCTGGCCATTGTCTGGGAAAACGCCTATGCCGCGGAGTACAAGATCGAGATCGCCGGCGAGAACAAGGACTGGGAAACTCTGGTGCACAAGAAAGGCGGCAAGGGCGGCACGGAAAAGTTCGGTAATCTCCGGGGAAATGGCCGCTATTTTCGGATCTCCTGTCTCGAGTTCGGCCCCCATGCACGCTGGTCGATATGGGAACTCGAGTTCGGCGATCCGCCCGTCCAGACCGCGGTTGCCGAGGCCGCCCAGTCCATCTCGCCGGATTACACCAGCAGGCAGATTCGCAAGCGGCTGGCATCGCATGGCGTGAAGGAGGTTGTTTTCGCCGCCAGAGGCGATGGCAATGATTCCCATCATTGGTACGCCAATTTCGGATACTGGTCGTACGACGAAGACCAGCCGCTCTACGGCAAAGGAGGCCGCCTCTGCAAGCTTGATCTGGAGGACAACCGGATGGAGATCCTCATCGACGACCCGGAGGGCACCATCCGCGACCCGGTCGTCCATTATGACGCCGGGAAGATCCTCTTCTCATGGCGCAAGGCGGGCACAAGGGTGTTCCACCTCTACGAATGCGACATGCGCGGCGAGAACATCCGGCAGATAACGGACGGGCCCTACGACGACATCGAACCCTGCTATCTGCCGGATGGCGGAATCGTCTTCGTATCCGGTCGCGGCAGGCGCTGGGTGAACTGCTGGCTGACACAGGTGGGCATAATCTACCGCTGCGACGGAGACGGCGGCAACATCCGGCAGCTTTCGGCCAACATCGAACACGACAATACTCCATGGGTGCTGCCGAACGGCCAGATAATCTACACCCGCTGGGAGTATGTCGACCGCTCCCAGGTCGACTACCACCATCTCTGGACCATGAACCCGGACGGCAAGGGGCAAACGGTCTATTTCGGAAACATGCACCCCCGCGATCTGTATATCGACGCCAAACCGATTCCCGGCGCCGGCGAGGTGGTATTCATAAATTCAAGGGGCCACGGCGCGCGGGAACACAGCGGCAAAGTCGCCGTTGTGAGCCCGAAACAGGGGCCGGATGAAAAATCCGCGCTCCGCAACCTCAGCAACCGCGACGATTTCCGGGACCCGTGGCCGCTCTCGAGGGATCTCTTCCTCGTGGCAAGCGGCAGGAAATTGCTCGCCCTGGATGCGGAGGGCAACACCGCGGAAATATTCACCCTCCCCGACACCATGCAGAGCGTCAACCTCCAGGAGCCCCGGCCCGTTATCGAGCGGGAGCGGGAAATGGTTGTGCCCGGCGTCAACGAGCTCCCCGGCAGGAACGGACGCTTGATTCTGGACGACATCTATGTGGGCCGCAACATGCAGGGGGTCGAGCGAGGCGACATCAGGAAATTGTTGATACTCGAAACCCTTCCCAAACCCATCAACTATACGGGCGGGATGGACCCCGTCAGCTACGGAGGCAGCTTCACGCTCGAACGGGTGGTGGGAACCGTCCCCGTCGAAGAGGATGGTTCGGCCTACATGGAACTGCCCCCCAACAGGGCGTTCTTTTTTGTCGCACTCGACGAGAACGACAACTCGATCAAACGCATGCAAAGCTTCACCAGCGTGATGCCCGGCGAAGTCACGGGCTGCGTGGGATGCCATGAACGGCGTGTCACCACGCCGTTCATCAGAGGACCGCGTGTCCCCCGGGCACTGGAGCGTCCGCCCAGCAAACCCCGCCCCATAGCGGGCGTCCCGGAGGTCTTCGACTTCCCGCGCGACATCCAGCCGATCCTCGACAGGCACTGCGTCGAATGCCACAATTACGAGAAGTACGCCGGCGGGGTCGCGCTGACCGGCGACCGCGGGCCGATGTTCTCGCACAGCTATATATCCCTCACCATCGAGGAACAGTTCGCCGACGGACGCAACAAGGCCGCAAGCAACTACCCGCCGCGAGCGCTGGGCGCCTCGGGCAGTCCGCTCATGGACAAGATAAGCGGCGGGCACCACGATGTGAAGGTATCCGGGCACGAAGAGGACATGATCCGCTACTGGATCGAGTCGGCCGCCTGCTATCCCGGCACATATGCCGCGCTCGGCGGCGGCGCCATCGGGGGATACCAGCAGAACCGGCAGATCCACACGGACGACAACTGGCCGACGGCCGGACCTTATCGCGAAGCTGTCCGGAATCGTTGCATAAACTGCCACAAACAGACCCTCAAGCTGCCCCTTCCGGTTTCCATGAGCGACGAAATAGGCATCTCCTTCTGGCGTTTCAGCACTACCGATCCCAGACATCGCTTCTCACGCCACCGCGTCTTCAATCTGACCCGCCCCGGCAAATCGCTCGTATTGCTCGCCCCGCTGGCCAAAAAGGCCGGCGGCCTCGGGATCTGCAGGACAAGCGCGAGGGACGATGCGGCCTGCGCCATGGTATTCGAATCGACAGGGGATCCCGCTTATCGGGACATCCTCTCCCACATCGCCGCCGGCAAGGCTTGTATCGAGAACGAACTCACCCGCTTCGACATGCCCGACTTCCGGCCGCGCGGCGAATATTTCCGCGAAATGAAGCGGTTCGGCATCCTCCCGGAATCCTTCGACCCCAACAAGGACGAATACGATGTCTACGAGCTGGACCGCAAATACTGGCGCTCGCTCTGGTACGACTCAAGTCAAGGCGCGGATTGAACAATGACATGTCGCATTGCTCTCGCGACTGCGTGAGCTGTCCTTCGCGGCGCACCGGCCACACGCCGCAAGACGCTTTCGGCGCCAAAAGGCGGGGACGCAATCATCCGATTCCGACAAACGCGCTCGCTCTGCGACGCTATCTGGGGTAGTAGTGCCCGGGACCGCATGAGCAAAACAGAGTGCACCCACTCCCAATGGCGGCGCATGGCGCGAAGGACCGCGCGCAAGGTGAACCTCGCCTGGTGGCTCGACAAGCTTTCGGTCCCGCTCGTGGTTGCCGCCCTCCTCGGGGCCTGTCTGGTGCTGGTGGTGCGGCGCGAGCTTGAAGTCTTTCCGTGGCTGGCGGCCGGCGTGACGGGGGCGGTTCTGTTTCTCGCGATCGCGCTTTTGTCGTGGTGGCGGGCGCGACCGTCCTTCGAGTCGGAAGAGGACTCCATGGTGCGCATCGAGGCCAGCATGAGGCTTCGCAACGCCCTGAGCGCGGCGCGTTGCGGCATGGCGCCGTGGCCCGCTCCTTCCGGCCCGGTTGACGACGGGACGCGGTGGCGCTGGGCGCGTCTGATCGTCCCCCTCCTTGCGTCGGCCGTCTTCGTGGGCGCCAGCGCCTTCCTGCCGGTTTCTCCAAGGTCCGGCGCCGAATCGGCGCCGGTCGAGGAACCGCAGGCATGGAAAGACATCGAGGCAGACCTCGAGGCCCTCGACCGGGAGGACACCGTGCAGGAGCAGTACCTCGAAGAGATGGAGGAGCGCCTCGAAGAAATGCGCCGCAAGGACCCCGACGAATGGTTCAGCCATTCCAGCCTCGAAGCCACCGACACCCTGCAGCGCCTGCACCGCAACGAAGTCGAGAATCTCGAACGCAATCTCCGCCAGGCCGAGCGCGCCCTCCGCGCCCTCCAGAAACATGGCGACCAAATGGGCGAAGCCGCCCGCGCCCGCCTCCTCAACGAGTTCAACGACGCCCTCGAACAAATGGGCAAGGGGAAAATGAAACCCAACCGGGAACTCCTCGACCAACTCGGCGAAATCGACCCCGCCAAGCTCCGGAACCTCAGCAAGGAGCAACTCGATCAACTCCGCAAACAAATGCAGAAACACGCCCGCAACTGCCGCAACTGTAAAGGGGGACAAAATGGTGAAGGCCCCGGAGGAGGCCCCGGCGCCGGAGAAGACTGGCTCGACGAGCTGCTCGCCCAAGGCGAAGACCCCCGGCCCGGCCACCATGGCGGATCCGGCCGAGAACCGGGACCCGCCGGCGAGGGAGCCGGCCGGGAGGGCGTCAATCGCGGCCCCGGAACCTCCCCCGGAGTCCTTGGCCGCGAAGGCGGCGATCTCAAAACCGGCGGACTCGAAGGCGTCGAATCAAAGGACCTGAGCCGCAGCCTGCCCGGCGACCTCCTCGAGTTGCGCGACGGCGAGCACGACATCGACCGGAGCAGGATCGGAGTCCGCGCCGGAGGCGACGTCGCCGGCCAGGGCGAAGGCGGCGACCGCGTTTGGAAGGATGCCCTCCTCCCCGCCGAGAAGAAGGCCCTCAAGGAGTTCTTCCAGTGAAAAGACCTCTCCCCGCGAGCCGCCAACACCCTGCCATCAACCCGCCTCCCGACCATGGAGCACGCCTCGGAGACTGAAATCGCCGGCGCCGGAAAGCATGTCCGGTCGCTGATCCATGCCCTCAACCAGGTCCTTTTCGGCCAGGAAGAACTCGTCGAGCTGGTCGTCACCGGGGTCCTTGCCCGTGGCCATCTCCTCCTCGAAGGACTTCCCGGACTCGGCAAAACCGAACTGGTCAAAGGCCTCGCCAAGTCGCTCCGCCTCGGCGCCAAGCGCATCCAGTTCACCCCCGACCTCCTGCCGGGCGACATCACCGGAAATCCCATCCTCAAGGAGGTCGACGGAAAACGGGAGTTCGTTTTCCAACCCGGCCCGCTGTTCGCCAACCTTGTCCTTGCCGACGAGATCAACCGCGCCTCGCCGAAGACCCAGTCCGCGCTCCTCGAGGCCATGCAGGAACGCCGCGTGACGGTCCTCGGACACACCCATGCCCTCCCCCAACCGTTCTTCGTGCTCGCCACCCAGAATCCGATCGAACTCGAAGGCACCTACCCGCTTCCCGAAGCCCAACTCGACCGCTTCCTCTTCAAGATCGAGGTCACCCGCAACGACGTGGCAACGCTCGAACGCATCGTGAACCAGCGCGACCTTGGAACCGAACCGGACGTCCGGCCCATCATGGACGCCTCCACCATGGGAGAGGTCCTGGCCCTCGTGCGCCGCGTCTTCCTGCCCGAAGTCGTCGGCAACTACATCGCCCGCCTCGTCGACGCCTCCCACCCCGGACAGTCCAGCGCCGCCCCCAACATCCAGCTCGGCG
>CAYPUM010000276.1:0-5608 GCA_964413545.1 uncultured Roseibacillus sp.
CCCCCGCCGCCCCCGTCGGAACTACGCTTCGTCGCCTACAACCTCAGAAACTACTTCACCGCCAGCCTCCGACGCGGCGACCGCACCGAGGCACCCAAGCCGGAGAAGGCCATTCAGGCCCTCGTTTCATTGCTCGCCTCCGCCCGCCCCGACGTCCTCGGACTCTGCGAGATCGGATCCCCGGCCGACCTCGCCGATCTCCAGCGCCGCCTCGCCGCCGCCGGCCTTGACCTGCCCCATACCGAGCTTGCCTCCGGCGCTGACGAGCACCGCCGCATGGCGCTCGTCTCGCGCCATCCCATTGCACGGCGCGACTCCCCCAACCCGCCCGCCTTCCGCCTCAAGGGACAAACCATGCGGATGCGCCGCGGCATCCTCGACGCCACCGTCGCCGCCGGCAACCACTCGTTCCGCTTCCTCGGCGTCCACCTGAAATCGAAACGCGAAACCCCCGAGGCCGACCAGGAACTCATGCGCCGCAACGAAGCATGGATCCTCCGCCAACGCGCCGATGCCATCCTCGCCAAGGATCCCGACACCCTCCTCTGCGTCTACGGCGACTTCAACGACACCCGCCGCTCGACCACCCTCCGCGCGATCAAGGGCCCCTACCGCTCCCCGCGCTTCCTTGCTCCCCTCCCCCTCGCCGACTCCCGCGGCGACCTTTGGACCCATTTCTGGGACGACCAGCACGTCTACTCCCGCTTCGACTACATCCTCGTCAACAAACCGCTCGAAGCCCTCGTCGCAAAATCCGAGGGCCGCCTCCTCGACGCCCCCGAATGGAGGGCCGCCTCCGACCACCGCCCCCTCCTCGCCGTCTTCCGGTGGAAACCGCCCCCGTAAACACCTCCCATCCCGCGCGCCAGCGCTCTGGAGTGCGGTGGCAAAGCCCCAGCGGGGCGGCGACACCGCTTTCGATCGCTCGCACGCGCCGCTCCTCCTCAACCACGCACCTCATCACCCTTCGCTTGCAATCCTCGTCTCGATCTTCATCCCGATCCTCGTCGGCAAGATCTTCATCCTGCTCCTCATCCGCGATCCCCCGCTCCCGGGGCATGCCGGAGTCCGGAGAGCACCGCAAAGGGAGCCGGGAATCCAGTCCTCATGCAGCAATACCGCGGTTCCTGTCGCCTTCGCGCCGGTCCGCGCCTGCCGGCGCGACCCCCCTTTACCCGGAGAACGCTCCCGGGATCATTCCGCCATCGAGACGCTGATCTCGCCGCTGAAGATCGCGGCCGGGTCGCCCCGCTCTGCGAGCGTCCTCGCCAGCATCGCGATGGTGCGCTCGATACGGCCCTTGAAGAGTTCTCTTCCACCGGAGCGAACCGTCACCTCGCGGTCGAGGTCGAGCATGCGGTCGTTGACGCGGACGAGGAGTTCGGTGTCCGCGCCGGCCTGCAGGTCGATCTCCTGCCCCTTCCGGGTGGCGCGGACCACCGCCCCCCCCGGCACCCGTCCGGCCGCCAGCCAGTAGAATCGCGCATGGTTCTCACGCCGCCAGACGATGCGTTCCGGCAACGGGTTGCGGGTGTGCTTCGCCATCCACGGGATGGCGGCGGCGTCCTGCCCGTCGACCCAGTGGCCCTTGCCGCCGTGGATCATCGTCCAGTGAACGTAGCCGCCCGGATCCTTCTTCTGCAGGTTGTCGAGCTTTTTCCCCCAGTCGCGGGCGATGTTGTTGCGGTTGTAAGCCCCGTCGTTGGCTCCGACGTGAATCGAGAACGGCGTGTTGCGCAGGTTCAGCGGCGAAGCGTTGCCGGGGTGACCCGCCATCATGGAGGCCGCCGCAAAGCGGTCCGCCATCCGCGGCGCCAACCGGTACACTCCATCACCACCCGCCGAGTAGCCCATGAGATAGACGCGGTTCGGATTCACCCCCTCGAACACGATCAGGTTCTCGATGAGCCGGTCGAACAGGACGTCGATGTGCCCCTTGTGCCACATGTCCCACGAGTCGGTCGGCGCCCGCGGCGCAAGGTATACCCCCTCCGGCACCCGGTAGAGCCGTTTCTGGTTCTCCCACTGCGCGTTGTTGACATGCTTCGGCGCCCCTCCCCCGCCGTGCATCGAGAGGTAGAGACTGCGGCCGGACTCCGGCCGCCTGCCAGTCACGCTGTAATGAAAGGGCATCTGAGCCCCGCCGGCGCTCACACGCCGCGCCTGCATCTCGCCGGCGCGGGTCTCCTTGATGGCCCGCACGTGGTCATCCCACAGCAGCTTCCGGGCCTCGCTCGCGTCCTCGCGCCTCAGGGCGACGGCCGCGAACCGTTGTTCGCCCAAGGCCGGCCGCTCCGCCGGCACCCCGTCAAGAAATTTCCGCAGCGCCGCCACCGCCCGTCGCGAGTTCGTGTCCGGCTCGCAGCCCCACCCCGCACCAACGCCCAGCACCGCCACCGCCACGCCAATGGCGCAGATTCCGCGTCTCACAAATTGGGAGTCCGTCATCAATTCACTGCCAACTGCTTCCGGGATAGGGCCGCTTGGCCCGGAGGTCAAGCGGCGCCCCCACAGATCCGTACGAGCCCGATTCGTGCATACAATTCCCCGCGGTTGCGGGTTCATTACATGACCGAGTGGACGACTCTGGCGGGGGGCCAGGGGAAAGACCCGCAGCAGACCGTCGAACTGGTCCCAAGTCGGCGGTCGGCCGCGGTTGCGCCGCCCGAGCCACTGGCGCCACAGCTTGGCCACCTGCCACCGCAGCGTCGAGAGCATGCGGTAGCTGCCGGTGACCCCGTAGTAGGCGTCGTGCCCGCGCCGCTTCAGGTTCAGCATGCGCTGCTGCTCCTTCAAGGGCAGTTGGCGGTTCTTCCACCCCCCCATTCCCTGATCGAGCGCCGCGCCCGGCGGAACCGCGACATGGCGGTTTGTTTCCGCACCACGTAGTTGCCGCGGCGCGACTTGCCCCAGTAGGGGTGAAGCCGCGGAGCCGGGCGGAGCGAGACAGCCTGCCGACAGGCAGCCCCGCAGGGCAGCGCCGGGGGGCGCTGGCAAAGGACCCCGCCCTGCGGGGTTCTGCAGGCCGCGGCACCGGGAATCCGGTGGAGGAGCTCTCTGTGCATGCCGCTGTTCTTTTCGATCTGTGTCCGGCTGCGACCCGTCAACTTCAGGCGCAGGGATTCCAGACCTTGGCGAAGCCAAAACCTTGGAAGTGTTTCACGTTCGCCGTGGCAAACTGATCGACGCCATGGTGTGGCAAGGTCAACGCCAGCCGGGCATCGATGATCTGGCGGAAGCCCGCCTTTGTTGAACGCGCCCATCGCCAGAGGGCCGAAGACACGGCCGGGTCAAAGTCGATGTGTTGCCACTTTGGGTTCGCGCGCAATTGATGACAAAAGGCGGCCGCTTTCGAAGCGGTCAGCGGCTTCCGGAGAACGGCCGGATTCCGCAGTTGCATGTATGTTTCCACCAGGACCAACCCGCAGATGACAAACTCACGATCGCCGGCGGTGCAATCGGCGAAGAACGTCTTGGCTTTCGCGTGAAGTGGACTGTCCGCATTCGCCGCGTAGAGAAACAAACCATTGGCACCTGCATACAGGCGCGGTGTTGGACGGGTCTCCCCTGACCTCCGATTCCGGGTTCGAACCAGGCGAGATCCTGGTTCAGGGAGACCGGACGGAAGTTCGTGCTTCCGGACCGGCATGGGATTTCATCGGCGTGGCGGAGGGGGGCATCCTTCTTTGTCTTTCCTCAAACCGGGGATCCGACCGTGACCTACGTAGGGCTTGGAATGGAGGAGCTGGACACCGGTGACTGGAAGACCGATCTCACCCTGACTCTGACCGGCGTTTCAGGCAGTGGCGTGGACGCTGGAGGCGGCTTTTCGCTCTACACGGTGGATCTGTTCGGCACGCCAACCGCCTTCATGTCCACCAAGGATGGCATCTCAGCCGCGGACTCCGTTTCGCAAGCCGCTGGCAAACACGAGCATTACAACTGGGCGTTCTCCAAGCAGGGGCGCTACGACCTGACACTTGATGTGACTGGGACGCATGCAGTCGACGGACCACAAGCCGCCACCGCCACGTTCAGCTTCAATGCGGGTCCTTTGGCGCATCCGGTGCCGGAGTCGTCGTCTACCGCTTCAACTCGGCTGGGATTCTGATGGTCAGAGTGGTCATACCCAGATTGTATTACTCTTTGCGCAATTCGAAAGACCTTGTCGGCCAGCGTGGGCAGGACCGAACCGAACAGCGGGGACGCAACTGCTCTGGCGAGGCAAGCCTCGGACCGGTCGACGATTACGGGGGACGAGGGCGTGATGCCATCTCCAAATCCGGCGTCCTCGTTTGCCGGAACGGCAGCTCGCACTGGTCCGGTCGCAGGCTTCAGCCCGATACCGGCGACAACGGCCCGCGAACTCGCCTTACGGGCACTCGTGCATGAGCCGGGTCATTACAGAGAAACCTTCATCTTCTCCTCTTTTCCAGGCGCAAGGGCCTTCACACCGGTCAGCGTTTTGACCTTGTCGCCTTCTCCTATCCTAACCGTATAGGAGCCGGCTTTGAACACTTTGGGCCGGAAGGAATTCCCCTTGATGCGGATCGTGTAGACGACTTCCCTGTTGGTTTCGTCGATCACCTGGACCACCGGGTTGTCCTGTCCCTCGATGTTCAGGGTGGGCAGGTAGGCGGCGGCTTTGCGGCCGTAGTTGTCGGCTTGCGTGATGGTTTTGGGCCAACCGGGATATTGTCTGGTGGCGGAGTCGGTGACGTCCTTGTTCCGTGGCCAGCATTCGAAGGTGATTTCCCGCTTGGCCTTGTCAAAACGCGCCACTCCGAACCCGGCGGCTCTGGTGGTCAGTTTGCCGCCGCCATTGGGCTTCCTGGTGGGGTTGGCTGCTGCCCAACAGGTGACCCGGTTGTCAAAGCCGTCACGGTGGCGGCCCGTGTATTCCGGCATGCCGGGCTTCCGGTTTTCGCCGGGCTTGAGCGGATCCCACCAACGCAGGTAGAGATTGGCAATCGAAGGCACGCAAAACGAGAAACAGGCGTCTTCCCAATCATCGATCCCGTGGTGGAAGATCGTTGCAAGGTGCTGGTCGCCGGCAATGTGGACGGCGAAGCAGCGGCGGATCTCGGCCAGGGCTTTGTTGCGTCCGGTCTGTGGCCACCCGTTAGAGTCGAGATCGGCGTGAAGACGTCCGCCCACGCTACCATGGACATGGGCGCCACCGCAGAAGATGGTCTGGGACAACACCGCTTTCATGTCGGCCCCGGTCCAGTCTTTGCCCCAGTCGTTGAGGAATTTGAGCTGGCGCTTGCCCAACAGGACCGCAGCCGGCACGTCCACGCTCTTGGGATCGTACTCGGGATTCCGAATGTGGTCGGGGCGCGGCCCCTGCTTGGGAATCAAGCCTTCCGGCCCGGTCTTGAATTTGCGGTCCTCAATGATTGCGAAGCTGATGCGGCCCCAGGTCATGTCGGTGAAGTAGACGCCAATGCCCTGTTTGATGGGGGTTGGGTCGTAGGGATCGGGCAGGTGCCAGGTTTGGGCCTTTTCAACGGCCTTGACGTAGCTGGCGGGCATGAAATAGCCGCCATCCGGGCCGGCTCCGGATCTTGATTTCTTGCCGCCGGCGCCCCAGAGGTTGGCCTGGCCG
>CAYPUM010000277.1:0-5596 GCA_964413545.1 uncultured Roseibacillus sp.
CATGCGGAAGAACCCGTAGTCGAGGGTGAGGGGACATTTCAGCACCGCCGTTCCCGCGAACACGACGAGGCCGACCCGGTCTCCTTCGAGGCGCGCGATGCAGTCCTTGATGGCGAGCTTGGCCCGTTCGAGGCGGTTGGGGGCGAGGTCTTCGGCGAGCATGCTCTTCGAGACGTCGAGGAGGAAGACGACGTCGCGCCCGCGCCGCTGGATGGTTTCGGCCTTCGGGTTCCAGCCGGGGCGGGTCATGCCGAGCACCACGGCGGCCATGGCGGCGACGACCAGGATCGCCTTCCAGCGGCGCCGGACCGGGCTGACCGCGATCCTGATCCGGTGGTGCAGCCCGGCGTCGACGAAGGCCGCGAGGGCCCGCTTGCGGCGCGCCGCGGCGAAGAGGAACAACGCCGCCACCACCGGCAGGAACCAAAGCCAATGCAGGGCGTCGATGTTCTGGAAATGGATGCGGTTCACGGGATCTTGCGGAAGATGGTGCAATTCAGCGCGACTTCCAGCGCCAGCAGCGCGAAGGCCGCCGCCGCAAAGGGCAGGAACAGCTCCTTGTAGTCCATGAAGCGGAGGGACTCGATCTCGCTGCGTTCCAGTTCGTCGATTTCACGGTAGATCTCCTTGAGGCCTCGGGCATCGCGGGCCTCGTAGAACCGGCCGCCCGCCGCGGCCGCCATCGCCTTGAGGGTGCGGGTGTCGGCGCCCTGGCCGCGCGCCTGCCGGAGGAACCGGCCGAACAAGGTGTCCTGGCCGACCATGGCGTCCTCCTCGCCGACCGCGATCGTGTAGACCTTGATTCCCCAGTCGGCGGCGAGGCGGGCGGCATCCACGGGATCTCGTTTTCCGGCGGTTTGGCGGCCGTCGGTGAGGACGATCATGACCTTGCTCTTGATGTCGTATTGGTCGGCGCGGTCCGGGGCCTGGCGAGCCATGGCCTCCTCGGCCTTTTCGAGGCGGGCGGCGGCGAGGGCTGCGGCGTCGCCGAGGGCGGTGCCGTCTTCGTTGGTGCGGGGGCGGGCGAGGCGCACGCTTTCGAGGAAGCGCGGCAGGGCGCCGTGGGCGAGGGTGAGCGGGCAGGTGGTCTCGGGGTAACGCGCGAAGGAGACCATTCCGACGAGGTCGTTGGGGCGGCCGTCGAGGTCCTCGCCGTCGCCGAGGACGAAGCGTTCGAAGACGCGCTTGACGATCTCGAGGCGGTTGAGGCGCTGTCCTTCGAAGGGCATCTCGGCGGCCATGCTGCTCGAGCGGTCCACCACCATCATGATGGCGATCCCTTCGTTGAGGTCGCGCACCTGCTCGAGCCCCTTTTGCGGGCGGGCGAGCGCGATCACGAGGCAGACGATGGCGAGGAGGCGCAGGAGGTCCGGAAGAAACCCCAATCGCTGACGCCACGAACGTCCGCTGCGAGCGGCATTGCGGGTCGAGGAAAACCGGAGCGAGGCCCGGCGCCCGCGCCCGGCGCCGAACCGCCGCGCCGCGTAAAGAAGCGGGACGAGCAGGAGGAGCAGGAATGCGAGTGGCGAGTGAAAGGTCATGGAGGGTTCAGGCCGCCGTCGAGACGGTTTCCCTTGTCTCGAGGATGAAGCTCTTGCACGAGTCGAAGGTGTTCTGGATGTCGTCGTGCCGGGGTTGGTGCTCGGCGAACTTCACGAGGTCGCAGTGGTGCAGGAAGCGATCGAGGAGCGTCTTGTGAGCGGGGTCGAGGATCTGGCCGGCGCCGAGTTCGGCGAGAAATTCCTCGGTGGTGCGCTCGGGGGCGCGGAGGCCGAAGCGGTTCTCGATATAGCGGCGCAGGATGTCCGAGATGCCCTGATAGAAGGCCTTGATTTCTCCCTTCGCCGGCAAGTCGGCCGCCACCAGCGCCTCGAGTTCCTCGAAGGCGATCTCGTGGGCCGGTCGTGGCGGAGGCGCCGGGGGGCCGCCGCGGCGGCGCCGGATGAAGGCGAAGAGACCGCCGGCGAGGAACAACGCCGCCAGCCCGCCCGCGGCCGGCCAGAGCCACTCCGGCGGTTCGCGCGGGAGTTCGACGGGGTTCTTGATGTCGTGGATTTCGAGTTTCCCGGCCTCCCCGGGCAGGAGGGAGGCGACCTCGACGGTCAATTCCCCGGTTTGAAGTTCGTGGGAGTCCTCCTCGGCGCCGTCGCGCTTCCGGAAGCGGAACGTCATGGGGGGGATCCGGTATTCGCCGGAGAGGAACGGTTCGAGGACGTAGGTCCGGGACTGGCGGACGCGGTCGTCCTCGAGAAGTTCGGGGTGGGTCGAGGAGTAGTCGACGATGCCGAACTGTTCGAGTTTCTCGCCGAACGACGGGAACTCGACTTCGTATCCGCCGCGGGCGGTGGCCTCGATTTCGAGGGTGATGCGGTCCGCGATGGTCGGCTTGGAGTTGTCGAGGCGCAGGATCACTTCGAGCGGGCCGCGCTCGAAGGTCTTCTCGA
Source organism: uncultured Roseibacillus sp. (assembly GCA_964413545.1). Lineage (GTDB taxonomy): Bacteria > Verrucomicrobiota > Verrucomicrobiia > Verrucomicrobiales > Akkermansiaceae > Roseibacillus_B. The sequence continues at coordinate 2,445 of CAYPUM010000277.1, forward strand.
TGCCGGCGGGTTCCGCGCCGCTTTCGCGATCCGGGGGTCGCGCGTCGCGCTGGCATCCGGCGAAGGCGAGGGTGGCGACGGCGAGGGCGGCAAGGGCGGCCGATGGGCGGAGCGAGGAGTTTCGACTCCGGCGGGGCGGGGTGACGGGCGCGGCGGGGGGAGCAGATCGTCCCCGGAGAGCAGCGAACAACCGGCTCGCTTCGTTGGAACGCATGACCTTGTCGCAGCCGCTGATCATTCCGCGTCGGGAGGTGACTGGAAGGCGTCCTTGTGGATGACGACGTCGTACTGCTCGCGCAATTCGTCGAGGAGCCTGGCCTGCAGTTCCCGCTCTTTGCGGCTGAAGAGCTCGCGGTGGATCTGCGAGCGGACTTCTTCGAGCGGGCGCTGCCTTTCCTTGGTCAGCTCACGGAGTTGGAGGACGTGATAGCCGGCCTCGGACTTGACGGGGGTGTCGAGGAGACCGCCCGGTTCGGCCTCGAAGAGGGGATCGAGGGCGTCCGGCGGCACCGGCAGCCCGGGGACCGGCTGCCCGCGGGTGGCAGGCGCGGCAAGGGCGCCGCCCTCGTCACGGGTGGCCTCGTCGGTGGAAAGCTCCCCGGCGAGTTCGGCGAACTGCTCTCCGGCCCGGACCCGTTCGACGACCTTCATTGCGGTCTCTTCGTCGGGGACGACGATATGGCTCAGGGCGGCGCGGGCGGGCTCGACGAATTCCTGCTTGTTCGCTTCGTGGTAGAGGGCGATGTCGTCGTCGGTGATGAGGATCTTTCCGCGCAGTTCGTTTTCCATCATCTGGCGGGCGAGGAGGCTGCGCTCCGCGTCGCGGAGCCGGGCCCGCACGCCGGGGTCTTCGACGAGCTTTGATTCCCGCGCCTTCCGGTAGAGGATCTCCTCGACGATGTAGCTGTTGAGGAATTCGAGCCGCTGGCGGTCGCCGGAGATCTGTTTCAGCATGGCCTCCTTTTGTTGCTTGAGCCTGTCCGGCGGGAGCTGCGCCGCGAACATGGCGAGCTGGTTCTCGATGCCGGCTTCGATCTGGCGGTCCAACTCGGCGCGGGTGATCCTGCGGGTTCCGATCTCCGCCACCACCTCGCCGCTTTGTTCGGCGGCCTTGTCGTCGAGGCCCACCCGTTCGGCAAGTTCGTGCCTGAGGGCGGCGAACTTCCCGAGGGCTTCGAGCGATTCCTGCACGCGCCGACCAATCTCGGGGGCGTATTCGCTGTCCGGGGCGAGGGTTTCGGAGCGATAGAAGGCCTCGAGGGCCCGGGCGTGGGCGCCCGCGTCCTGGTGGAGCTTCCCGATCCGGTACCAGACGGCGGCGGCCTCCTCGTCGTCGATCTTCGCGCCGGCAAGGTATTCCTTCCATGCTCCGGCGGCGGGTTCGTGGACCCCCTGCTTTTCGAGCTTCAGGGCGAGCTGTTTGACCGCCCCGGCGGGAAGCCCCCCCGGCGGGGCGGCCGGGGCGGGAGGCGCGGCGGGCTTCCTCAAGGTGAGGTACAGGTTGGCGCCCACGAGGACGAGGACCACGGCCACGAGGAACGCCGTCACGCCGCGCCGGGGAGGACGGCCGGCGGGCCCCTCGGGCAACGAGAAGTCTAGTTTCTTTTCGGGTTGCTCACTCATGATTCGATGGGGGGTGGGGCGGCATTTCCTCACAGCCGGGCCCGGCGCTCGCGGGTCCGGAAGAAGGCCACCAGGTCGCGGACGTAGTCGCGGCCGGTGAGGATCTCGATCTGATCGATATCCATGGACCGGAAGAGTTCCCGGAGCGTGCCGCTTTGGGCGGCGCCGAGCCCCTCGTAGCGCTTGCGGACGGCGGCGCTGCCGGTGTCGATCTCGATCAGCTCGCCGGATTCGGCGTCTTCGAGTTCGATGAGGCCGACGTCGGGCATCCGCAGTTCCACCGGGTCGGTGATCGAGACCGCGATCATGTCGTGGCGTTTGCCGACGGTTCGCAGGGAGCGCTCGAAGCCGGGTTCGAGGAAGTCGGAGACGAGGAAGACGACGGCGTGCTTGCGGGCCACGCGGCCGAGGTAGTCGACGGCGGCCGCGATGTCGGTGCGCGCCTGGCGGGGCTTGAATCCCAGCAGGTCGCGGATCAGGCGCAGGACGTGGGAGGTCCCCTTGGCCGGCGGCACGAAGAGTTCCACCGTGTCGGTGAAGACGAGGAGACCCACCTTGTCGTTGTTCTTGATGGCGGAGAACGCAAGGAGGGCGCAGATCTCGGCCGCCACCTCGTTCTTGAGCTGCGCCGCGCTTCCGAACTCGCCCGAGGCGGAGAGGTCCACCGCGAAAAGGATCGTGAGTTCGCGTTCCTCGCGGAAGCGTTTCACGAACGGCTCGCCCATGCGGGCCGTGACGTTCCAGTCGATCGAGCGCACCTCGTCGCCGATCTGGTATTGCCGGACCTCCTCGAACTCCATGCCCTGGCCCTTGAAGACGCTGTGGTACTCGCCTGCGAGCACGTCGTTGACCGCCTTGCTCGTGTAGATCTGGATGTAGCGGATTTTCCTTGCCAGTTCCCGGGGGATCATTGGATGCGCGAGGGGTGGGCGTCAGGGGACCGGGACGTTGTCGAGGATCCGGGCGATGATGTCCTCGGAGGTCTTCTCCTCCGCCTCCGCCTCGTAGGTGAGGATGACGCGGTGGCGCATGACGTCGGGGGCGATCGTCTTCACATCCTGCGGGGTGACGTATCCGCGTCCTTCGAGGAGGGCGTTGGCGCGCGCCGCCATGGCAAGGAAGATGGTGGCGCGGGGCGAAGCGCCGTAACGGATGAGGTCCTCGATATCGAGCTTGTAGGATTTCGGGCTGCGGGTCGCCTCGACGAGATCCACGATGTAGCCCTCGATCTTCTCGTCCATGTAGACCTCGTCCGCGAGGGTGCGGAGGCGCAGGATGTCGCCGGGCGCGATGATCGCGTCCACCGCGAGGTCGGGCTTGGACCGGGCCATGCGCTTGAGGATCTCGCGTTCCTCGGACTTCTCGGGGTAACCGACCTTGAGCTTCATCATGAAGCGGTCGACCTGGGCCTCCGGGAGCGGGTAGGTGCCCTCCTGCTCGATGGGGTTCTGGGTGGCGAGGACGAGGAAGGGATCGTCGAGCCGGAAGGACTCGTCGCCGATCGTGACCTGGCGTTCGAGCGTCGCGTT
>CAYPUM010000278.1:0-5595 GCA_964413545.1 uncultured Roseibacillus sp.
GAGCTCGAGGGTGCGGCGCAGGGCCTCCTCGTTCATCCAGGCCAGCATGAGGGGTTCGCGGGTTCCGGCGTCGATCGCAACGGCGGCGAGGAGGCCGTTGGCGTCGAACTTCGGGCAGAAGACGGCGGATTCTTCCGGAGAGGGTTCGGCGTCCTCGTGCTTTCCGAGGGTGATGGCGTCCGGCGGGCTCATGGCGGCGAGTGTTGTGTGAGGTCCGCGTGTGCGCTGTGCGTCGTGTGCGGAGGGCGTGTTGTGCGATGTTGAGGGTCGCGTGTCAAGGGGGCGCAACCGCAGGGGCGGAGCAGGCTCCGGGCGTGGGAGCGTGCACGTAAATTCGTTAACGTTGAACGGAGTTGCGTGTTGCGGGGCGGGGGGAAATCGGGGGAGGCGGCGGGTTTTGGTTGCGGGGCGGGGTTGGATTCGCTGGATTGGGAACGGGATGGCAGTGGCGGCGGCACGAGCGTTGGAATTGCTGACGGCAGCGCATGAGCGAGGGCGCCTTGCGCATGCGTTTCTGATTTCGGGTGCGGCCGGGAGCGGGAAGCGGGACCTGGCGGCGCGGGTGATCGGGTTGGTGAATCCCCCGGCGGATGCGGGGGGGGGTGATTTGTTCGGGGAGGCGCCGGCGGAGGAGGCGGCGGAGCTTGATGCGCTCGAAGGGGAGTTTGTGCGGCTGGTGCGGCCTCGTTCGAAGTCGAGGCGGATTCCGGTGGAGGACATCCGTGGTCTCGAGCAGAGCCTGCATATGGCGGCGCCGTCCGGGGTTTGGAAGGTGGGAGTTGTGGTTGACGCGGACCGGATGTTCGACGAGGCGGCGAACGCGTTTTTGAAGACGCTGGAAGAGCCTCCGCCGGGTTGTCTGCTCCTGCTGCTGACGGACCATTCCGAGGTTCTTCTGCCGACGATTCGCTCGCGGTGCGTGGAAATCGTGCTGCAGGCGAGGGAACGGCTCGAGGTGTTGGGTCCGGAGGAGCAGGAGGGATTCGTGGAGATTTTGGCGGCGGCGGCGGAGAAGCGGTCGGCGAAGGCGGCGTTGCGGGCGAAGGCGGCGTTTGAAGCTCTTCTTGCGGGCCGCCGGAGCGAGGTCGAGGGGCGCCGCGAGGCAGCCTACAAGGAAGAGGTGGAAACATACCGGGGCGCGACGGAGGGCAGTTGGCTGGAGGAGCGGGAAAAACACCATGCCGCGATGTCGGCCTCGGAGTATCTGGCGGCGCGGGAGGCGCTGGTCGAGTGGTTGATCGCGTGGCTCGGAGACGCGGTGCTTGCCAAGGTTGGCGTGACGGACCGGGCTTTTCCGCACCATGCGGCATTGACGGCCCGCGTGGCGGACGGGGAGGATCTCGATGCGCTGCTGGGCCGTCTCGAGGCGTTGCAGGGGCTTCAGGATCTGCTCGCGACGAATGTTCCGGAGAATCTTTCGATCGAGGTGTGTTTTCTGAAGGCGTTCGGGGAGTGAGGGGGCGCCGTGTGGGGCGAGGGGTATTCAGCATCCATCGGTTGGGCCTTCGGCGGTTTTCTGTCTGTCGTCGCTTCCGCCGGCACGAGGCTGGCGGGGGGCGCGTATTCAGTATTCGTCGGGTTGGTTGACGAGGACGAAGTTTTGTTCGAGGCCGAGCATGTCGCCGAGTTCGCGGCAGACACCTTCCATGAGTTGGGAGAGGGCGTTGAGGATGGTGAGGACGGCGGCGGGGTAGTCGTCCTTTTCGAGAGCGGGGCGGGCGAGATCGAGGGCGTGATCGAGGGCGTCCTGGCTGAGGAACGGTTCGAGGCCGTATCCGACGATGAGACCGGCGAGGTGGCGTCCGGGGTCGACGCCGAGGAGGAGGTCGCGGTTTTCGCCCTGTTTGGCGGCCTCCCCGGAGACGGGAGCGGTGTTGAAGAGCCAGAAGAGGTGGGCGCGGAGAGGGAATTTCGGATCGAAGTGGCTGAAGATGACGGCCAACCGGGACTGGGGGAAGCGCTGATGGAAATCGCGCAGGGTGCGGAAGAGGCGTTTTTCGTCCCTCGGGCGGAGGGTGTTGGTGAAGTCGGTGATGCCATCCGGCGAGAGCCGAGGCACCGGACCCATGACGGCGCTGGCGCGGTCGAGGTCGAGGCCGCATTGGGGACACACCGGGGTGGTCTCGGTGAGCGGAGTTTGACAGTAGGGGCACTGAATCACCCCCGCAGGGTACCGGGGGAGGCGGTCCGACTGAAAGCGAAATCCGCATCTGCGATTGTCAGGCGGCGGGGGAGGGCGCTAGAGTCCTTCCGGAGTCAGGATGGAACGATTCAAAGAGACGGTGGCGGTGGTGACCGGAGGGGGTCGCGGCATCGGGCTGGCGGTGGCCAGGGGGTTTGCGGCGGAGGGGGCGCGGGTGGCGGTGGTGAGCCGGAACGAGGCGAGCTGCGGGCGGGCGGCGGAGCAGATCAACGGGACCTTTCCCGGTTCGGCCCGTCATTATGCGGTGGACGTGGCGGACCACGACGCGATGCAGGAACTCGCGAAGCGGGTGCGGGATGATTTTGGCGGGGCCAACATTCTGGTCAACAACGCGGGGGTGACGCGCGACGGGTTGCTGATGCGGATGGCGTCCGAGGATTGGGAGGCGGTTCTCGACACCAACCTGAAGGGCGCCTTCCACGCCGTGAAGGCCTTTCAGCGTCAGCTCATGAAGGCCTCCGAGCCGCGACGGATCATCAACATCAGCTCGGTCATCGGGTTGATCGGCAACGCCGGACAGGCGAACTACGCGGCGTCGAAGGCGGGATTGATCGGATTCTCGAAATCGGTGGCGCGGGAGCTGGCGGGGAGGCGGGTCACCTGCAACGTCATCGCGCCGGGGTTTATCGAGACCGACATGACGGCGGACCTCGACGAGGCGATGCGGGCCGGCATCGTGGGGCGGATCCCGCTGGGCGAGATGGGCGCGGTGGAGGACGTGGCGGCGGCGGTGCTCTTTCTGGCGGGCCGCGCGGCGCGCTACATCACGGGCCAGGTAGTGGCGGTGGACGGGGGAATGACGATGTGACGATCCATGGAACTATTGCTCATCAGGCACGGCAAGGCGGAGGGCCACGGGCATCCGGGGGGCGACGCGGCGCGGGCGTTGGTGGCGAAGGGGCACGAGCAGGCCCGGCGGGTGGGGGCCTTCCTTGCGGAACATGACCTTCTCCCGGACCTCGTCCTGACGAGTCCCTTGACGAGGAGCCGGGAGACGGCGGAAGGAGTCTGCAAGGAGGCGGGACTCGACCCGCCCGAGGTGCGGAACTGGCTGGCGTGCGGCATGAGCGCGCGGGAGGCGTTGAAGGAGCTGGCCGCCTGTCAGGGCACGTGCAGGCGGGTCGCCATCGTCGGGCATGAACCCGATTTTTCGGAATTGGCGGAGTACATTCTGGGTGCGGAAGACGGCTCGGTGCACGTGAAGAAGGCCTCCGTGATTCTCATGACGGTGCATCCGCCGCGGCGGGGCGGCTGTTTGCACTTCAATGTCTGGCCGGCCTTTCTGTAGCGGAAGAAGTCAGTTTTCCTCGAAGGGGGTGGCGCGTTCGTTGGCGACGCAGGATTCGATCCAGTCGAAGAGTTGCCGGACTTCCTCATCCTCGCTGCGGATCGGGTTCAGGGCGGCCCAGTCGATGTGGTCGTGCAGGCGGGGGCTGGCGAGGCGGCGGATGTCGAGGCGCTCCATGAGGGCCTCGGTTTCGCGGGGCTGGGCGGTGAGGATGTGTTCCGGTCCCGGGAGGTCGTTGAGTGTCTCGCCGGTGAGTCCGAAGGTGGTGACGCCGATGCCGAAGCGGTTGCTGAGGTGCCGGAGGGAGTCGGCCAGCGCCTCGTCCTCGATGGGAGCGGCGTAGAAGAGTTCTCCGCCGTGCGCCCATGACGAGGTGCTGAGGGTTTGGAAGAACTCCTCGCGGTGGGTCTGGTGGTTGGGCTGGATGCGGAGCGTGATTCCGCGCAGCCGGTATGGCGGAAGGCCGAGGCTTTGTTTCAGGGCGAGCACCCCACGGTCGAGGATCAGCCCCGTCTCGGTGGCCGCGCCAGCATCCCAGACCACAATCACCATGTCGGGGAACTTCCAGAGATTGCCGAAGGGCGAGTTCTGGGCGAGGACATAGCGGAACACGAACGGGAAGCGCCCGTTGACTTCGCAGTAGCGGGCCGCGACGGCGCGGAACTTCCGCACCCGCAGCAGGGCATGGTCGACCGCCCCGTGCTCGCCCGAGAGATCGTCGAGGCGCCCCTGCGTCATCGAAAGGAGATCCTGTGCCCCCGCGAGGGCCGGGACCATCGCGGAGCGCCGGTAGTATCCCTGCCCCTTCTCGACTTTCGCAATGGGCGAGGCCGGGTCACACGACATGATCGAGAAATGGTAGCGCAGGGAGGCGTCCGAGTAATCGCCCTGAAGGCGGAATCGCACGAGGCGGATCAGCTCGGTGCCCTTGATCGCTTCCTTGGGATTGCCGGGAAGGATCTCCGGCAGGATGTCGCTCAATTGTTGGCGCAGACTCATGGTGGTGGTGGCAGGAGGTCGACCCCCATCCATGTCCACCCGCAGCGAGGCGAGCAAGCCGCAAAACGCCATGTTTGAAAAAAAAGCCTGTGGCCGTGAACAACTCGGCCCTTATCAACAGCTGTTCCCCGAAACTTCCAAAAATTTCGCAGGCAAGGGGGTGATATTCGCCAAGTCCGGACAAGCGAGGGGGCATGAATAATTCCGGGGCGCTTGACGTCCCGGCGTTGACTGCCAGATTTCCAGCATGAACATGATGAGATGGGTGTTGATGATGGTGATGGTAATGGTTGTGGGGAGGGGCGAGGCGGCGGAGCGGGTTCCGGAGCTGGAGGAGGTTTTGGAGGCGGCGCGGTATGCGGCGACGTTGCGGCATCAGGACTTGCAGGGGCAGATTCGGAAGGGGACGCGGAAGATTCCGGTGGGATTGTATTTGCGTGGGGAGAATCTGCAGTTCACGTATCACCGGCCTGCGGACGGTGCGGCGATGCACTTTCATTTACGGCTGAAGGAGGATCATTATGATTTGATTGAGATTGTGAACGGGGAGGAGCGGCTTTTTCCGGCCTCGCGATTGGGGGAGTCGATCGAGGGGACGGACTTGACGTATGAAGATTTGTCGATGCGGTTCCTGTATTGGCCGGGGGGGCTGGTGGAGGGGTCGGAGAAACTGAAGGGGCAGGAAGCGTGGAGGATTCGGCTGGTGAACCGTTCGGGGAAGGGCCGGTATGCGCAGGTGCGGGTTTGGGTCCACAAGAAGTCGGGGGCCTTGATGCAGGTGGTGGGGTTTGACGAGCAGGGGCGGCCGTTGAAGCGGTTTCAGGTGACGGACATCATGCGTGTGGGGGATGTGTATACGCTGCGGAGGATGCGGGTGGACACGATCGAGCCGGAGGCCAACAAGGTGGTGGGTCTGACGTATCTTGAATTCGACAAGCCGAAGCAGGCGTCGCCGGGAGGGTTGCGGTGAGCGGGGAGACGGGGCGGAAGGGGGTGACGGTGAGGGAGGCCCTTGCGAGGGAGGCGGCGGCGGCGGGGATCGAGGTGCGGGGCTGGGTGCGCACGCGGCGGGACTCAAGGGAGTTTTCTTTTCTCGAGGTGAACG
>CAYPUM010000279.1:0-5578 GCA_964413545.1 uncultured Roseibacillus sp.
GGGCGCCGCGGGAACGACGCATTCAGGATCCGGGGGCGGTTTATCACGCCATGGCGCGGGGGGACCGGCGGGAGGACATCGTGCGTGATGATGCCGGATTGGAAGTCCCTGAAGAAGAGCGATTGGCGCAAGGGGCTGGTGGGGGCGTTGATTCGGGAGCGGGCCCTCATCGACAACGGCTGGCTCGCGGCCCGACTTCACATGGGAGCGCGCAACACGGTGAGCCGCATCATCCGGGACGCCCGCGAGCGGGAACGAACCGACCGCGCCGCCAAAAGGGAAAGCAAGGCCCTGCCAAAAATGTTCGTTTGGTATGACTGACCCCTATTCTTCGACCCCTATTCTTCCGCGCGTCGCCCGTCCAACTCCCGGACAAAGCGATGATCGTCGCGAGGAGGCTCTTCGTGGAAAAATTCTTCATGCTCCGCGACGCTCATGCCGGAATGTCCGGAGACAGGCGTACGTCTTTCACGTAACGCCGCTCTGGAACCGTGCCAAGCACGGCATCGCTGCCCCGCCGATTCCCCGGCGGGGGTCCCGGGGCTTAGACTGCATCAACTGGCCGGCGGCCTTGCCTGATCGGCGGCGTTGCGAACCGTACGACTTGGAAATCATGTTCTACATTGACATCTTGTATGCTCTGCTGGTGGCGATCTTTTTGGCGGCCGTGTTGCTTGGTCTGGTTGGCTGGCGTCGTTCGCCGTCGAGTTCGGGCTGGGCGGATGCGCTGTTTCTCTTTTTGGTGTTCTTTCTGCTGATATGGGCTGGCGGGGTGTGGTTGGAGCCGTTTGGTCCGGTCTTGTGGGGCGGTTACTGGCTGCCGTTCGTGGCGGTGGGCCTGATCGCCCTGCTGCTGCTGGCGGCGGCCGGCACCTCGCGGCGCCGGGTCCGACGGTATGATGACAGCAGGATCGAACCGGCCCGCGTGGCCAACGAGGACGAAGGCAAGGCGGTGGCGGTCGCTTTCGGCGCCTTTTTTTGGTTTCTGCTGCTCGCGCTGGTGGTTGCCATCGCGGCGCGCTACGTCACGGGTCCGCACGTTCCGCTTCCCGCGATCTGATTTCTGACCGAGATGCCGCGCGTCACCCTCAACCCGGCTCTGGACATGAACTGCAGCGTCCGGCAGGCGGTGGCGGAACGAAGGCTGCGTTGCGGACCCTCGTCCCGTGATCAGCGCGGGGGCGGTCTCAATGTGGCGCGGGCCATGCACGAGCTGGGAAGCGGGGGCGGGGCCTGCGGGACGTGTGCCGTGCCGATGGGGGCAAGCTCGCAGCTCTTCTCGGCGGGGAGGGGCAAACGCAGAAACTCCCCGGACCCCATGATCGCCAGCAACTCATAGTGCGCAATGCCCGAACTTCCCGACGTCGCCGGATTCAAGAGCTACCTCGACGCGAATGCCCTGCACCAGCGGATCGAACGCACCAGCGTCGCCGACGGACGCATCCTCGAGGAAGTGACAGGGGCGAAGCTGGCCCGGGAGTTGAAGGATGCTTCGCTCGAGAAGACCCGGCGGCACGGAAAGTTTCTCTTCGCGGCGGCAAGTTCGGGAACGTGGCTGGTGTTGCACTTCGGCATGACGGGCTCGTTGCGCTGCGGGCGCGGGCGGGGGGCCGAGGCCGACGACGACCACGCCGTGTTGGTCCTCCACTTTCGGAATGACGGCCGGTTGATCTACCGATGCCGGCGCCTGCTCGGGCGGGTCAGCCTGACCACGGATGTGGGGCGGTTCATTGCGGCCCATGGGCTTGGCCCGGACGCGCTCGACCGCGAGCTGAAGCCCGATCGACTGGCGGCACTGCTCGCCGGCCGGCGGGGGGCGCTCAAGTCGACCCTGATGAACCAATCGATCGTGGCGGGCCTCGGGAACGTCTACACCGACGAGTTGCTCTTTCAGTGCAGGCTGCATCCCGCGACGCACGTCGACGAACTCGACGCGGAGGAAATCGAGCACTTGTGTAAGGTCATGAAGCGCATGTTGCGCACCGCCGCGCGGCATGGAGGGGATCTCGGACAGCTTCCACGGAGCTGGATGCTACCACGGCGGGACGATCAGGGCGACTGTCCACGCTGCGGGAGCGACTTGGAATCGCTGAAGATTTCCGGACGCACCGCCTGGTATTGCCCCCGCTGCCAGAAACGACCCTGAGGAAGCTCACACGAAGGCACGAAGATCGTCCTTGTCCCGATCCTCGTCTCACGTGGGCGATGGTTAACATTGATGGATTGGGGGGGCCGTGGTGGGGACGGGGGCGGGGATGGCGAGGGATTCGCCGGGATGGAGGCGGAAGGTGGTGTGGGAGGAGTTGTGGCGGACGTGGCCGGAGCGCAGGCCGTCGGGGGAGCAGGTCAGGGCGATGGTGAGATTGTTGACGGGGAGGTCGAGGCGCCAGGTGGCGCCTTCCGCGGCGGGGGGGAATCGTGGCGTAAGGGTAAATCCGGCGGCCGTTCGTTGGAGGCCGAAGAGGACCTCGATCATGAGGCAGTTCGCGAGGCCGGACCAGCCGACGAAGGCTGTCTGGGGGCGCGTTCCGAGGGTGATGGACTTGAAGAGGTTGCCCTTTTTTCTGCGCAGTTCGCGGGTGTGGAGCATCTCGGGGTCGTAGAATTCGTAGACGCGGCGCTCGGTGTGAAAGACGAGGTAGACGTACTGGCAGAGCCGGTAGGCGAGGCGCCCGGCGAGGGCGCCGCGGTCGTAGCGGAGCAAGCCGCAGACGACGCCGTAGGCGGCGTTGAGCCAGACGGGTCCCCGCCACATGTCCTTTTCGTAGGCGGGGTCACATGGCGCCACTGACGGCACGGGCATGGGGGTTCCGAATCCGTCCGCGCGTTCGAGCCACGCGAGGAGGCGCTGCAGGCGGTCCTCGTCGGGGACTCCGGCCCAGAGGGGCATCAGGGAAGCGACCGTGTGGCAGCGCACATGGTCACCTGATTGAAAGGCGGCGTCGTAGTAGAGGCCGTCCCGGGCATGCCACAGTCTTTCGTTGATGAGGCGGCGGAGGGTTTCGGCGTCGGCGATCCAGCGGCTGTGGTCGGTGGTCTTTCCGAGGGCGGCGGCCATTTCGGCGAGGGCCTCGAGCTGCAGGACGACGTAAGACGCGAAATCGGGGGCGGCCATGGTGCGCGTGTCGGACAGGACGCTTTCGTCGGAGTTGCTGAAGCGGGGGGCGTTTTCGACGCCCGATTCGTAGGGATGCTCCCAGAAGTAGAGTCCCGAGGAATGCCGCCGATGTTTGTTCAGCCAGGCATGATAGTTCGCGACGACGGGGTAGACTTCCTCGAAGAAGGCACGCCGCTCGTGGGGCGCCAGTTCCCGCGCGAGGCGCACCGCGGACCATCCGATGAGGGGGGGCTGCGTGTAAGGGGACTGCACGAAATTGGCCACCACGTGCTGGAGGCGGTCTCCATCGCGGACTTCGAGGACGGCCCGCAGGGCGTCCATTCCGACGGCGGGGTCCCAGTCGCGCCAGACCTGCGCGATGAAGGCGGTGTCCCACAGGTAGATGCCGCGGAAGGCGGGTCCGGGGCGGACATGCCGGTAGCTGGACAACAGGCCCGGCATCTCCAGATTGCTGAACAAGAGCGCGTAGATGTCGGAGAACCCTTCCTCGAAGGCCTTGGCTTCCGCGATCCCCGAGATGCCAAGCGAGGGCGCGGGATATCTCAGCTTCTTGGAGTCGAGCAGCGAGCGGGGCAGTTCCACCGGCTTGCGCCGCATCTCTCCGGCCGCGATGCGAGACCAGATGACGAGGTGCCAGGCGTAATCGAACATCGCGAAGAGGCGGAAACCGAAGCGCACGAACCCGCCGGTTCTCACGCGCAATCTCGACAGGACCCTGCGGAAGAGGGCGGGGCGTGGAGAGTCATCCGACATGAAGAGCGACCCGGAGGGGGCCCGGCCATGTTCGGGGCGGCGGGCCTCAACGCAAGCCGGATGTCCCGCAGGCATGGAGATTGCCTCCGGCGGCGGATCTGCTGGCAATGTTTTCGATGCTCAAGATCGTCCACTTCACCAACACGTTCTCTCCGGTCACCTTGCCGTCGGCGTCGGTGTTGACCTCGATTTCGTACGAATCGGTGGCGGGATCGGAGAAGAGGGCCGACTCGACGTCGTGCCGCAACTGGCCGGCGGAGACGACGGTCCGCGGGAGAACGTCGATGAGGTTGACGACGGAGCGCACTCCCTTGACGGATTCGGCGATCCGGGCGGCCCGTTCCTTGGCGAGGAGGTGGCGGGATTCGCCGTCGAGGGTGGCGATCCCGTTCACGACGCGGACGTCGATGTTGTTGAAGGAAGTCTTGTCGTCGAGCAGGAGTTCGAGATCGAGGGCGTCGGCGACGTCCTCGTCCTGCAGGTTTTCGGTCGGGGCGGCGGAGGCCGGGAGCGCGAGTCCGGCCAGAACCGCGGCCATAATGCTTTTCGTGTGGTTGTTCTGTTTCATGGGTGCCATTGGTAGGTTGGATTGCTCGTGCAACCCGCCCAAGGCGGATTGACGGGAACCACTAGTGGGGATGGCCGGGCGGCGCGGAAGGCGTGAAGGCGCATGACAGGACCTCAGGAGCGACCCGATGGGAAGTACGACAGATCCGTACTTCTTGGAGAGGCGGGCTGACAGTGCGGCTCGGAGCGGGAGCTAGTGCCGTTCCGTACGGCCCGAGGGCCGGTTCCCCTATTGGCCGGGGAAGGCCACGACCGCTATGGTGGCCCCCAACAGCGACAACAAAACGAAGGGAAAGGCGACCATGAGGAAGACAATGGTGGAAGATATCGTGACGCGCGAGGTACGGGCCGTGAAGCCTTCCTCGAACGTGCTTGAAGCGGCCCGAATCATGAAGGAAGCGGAGGTCGGGGCGGTGCCCGTGGTGGACGATGATGACAAGGTGGTGGGCATTCTCACCGATCGAGACCTTGTGGTCCGCTTGCTGGCGGAGAACAAGGACGCGCGGTCGGTGAAGGTCGAGGAGATCATGTCGAGCGGCGTGATCTCATGTCTTGCGAACCAGACGGTGGACGAAGCCGCCCAGATCATGGAAAGGAACAAGGTGCGCCGGCTCCTGGTGCGGGATCCGGTGAGCGAGGGGGCGGTGGGCGTGATCTCGCTGGGGGACGTGGTGATCGGCGCGGCGCCCCCCGTCGCGGCCGAGACGATCAAGGAAGTGTCGAAGCCCTGAGGGGGGTGGTCGGTCGATGGCGAGCAGTTCGCTGATTTCGCGGCAGCTGTAGCGCGGAGAAGCGGACTCGTCGAGGAAGCACTCGAGATCGGGGGTCGACTGGACGTCGACGAACATTTGTTCCTCTTCGTCCGTCGCGAGGTCGTGGCGGGGCAGAAATCGGGGTCAGTCATATCCTCTTGACATTCCAGGCGGGTGGCGCACCGCGCCTGGGGCGCCGCGGGAACGACGCATTCAGGATCCGGGGGGCGGTTTATCACGCCATGGCGCGGGGGGACCGGCGGGAGGACATCGTGCGTGATGAAATGTTCGTTTGATATGACTGACCCCTATTATGAGTTCAGGATGCAAGACGCAGGATGCAAGACGCAGGATGCAGGGAACACGGGGCTGCATCCTGAATCTTGCA
>CAYPUM010000280.1:0-5565 GCA_964413545.1 uncultured Roseibacillus sp.
GGAAGAAGTCTTCCTGAGCGCAATTGATTGACAAAGGAAACCAAATAAGCAAAATACGTTTTACCTAATTTACATAAACAAGCATGGATCTTCCAAAAGCCGAGCTATTTTCTGTCCTCCAGGAGTTCAATCCGTGGTGGACCGGGCAGCCCGTGGCCGACCTTCCAGATTGGGAGCGGGCGGCTTCGCGGCAGATCCGGGCCTGGATTGACGACACCGAGACCAAGCGCGCCCTGCTGCTGACCGGAGCGCGGCAGGTGGGGAAGACGACGCTGTTCCGGCAGGCGATCCGGCGACTGGTGAGCGAGGGCTTCCCGCCGGCCAACCTGCTCTACGCCACCTTCGACCACCCGATTCTGAAGCTGGCTGGGCTCGAGCGGACCCTGCAGGCGTGGGACGAGCTGTTTCCGCCGGTGGCGGGTCACCCGCGGATGCTGTTCCTCGACGAGATCCAGTTTGTCCCCGACTGGCAGACCTGGCTCAAGCACCAGAGCGACTTCCAGCGCGGACGGCGCATCGCGGCGACCGGCTCGGCCAGCCCGCTGCGGGACGCCTCGGCGGAGTCGGGCGTCGGGCGCTGGGAAACTCTCCCGCTGCCGACCCTCTCCTTCGCTGAATACCTCCGCCTGCGGAAGGTGGAAATCCCCGACCTGCCGGAGGTGGGCTCGCTGCGCCAGCTCTTCGACTGGGGGCCGGGGGACTATTCCCGGGCGGCGACCCTGGGCCGGCCGCTGACCGCCCATTTCCACGAATACCTGCTGCGGGGCGGCTTCCCCGAGCCGGCGCTGGTCAACGACCTGACCCGCTGCCAGCGCCTGCTGCGCGAAGATATCGTGGACAAGGTGCTCAAGCGCGACATGACCGCGCTCTACGGCGTGCGACGGGTGCTGGAGGTGGAGAAGATCTTTCTCTACCTCTGCTACCACGACGGCGGCATCCTCGACGTGCCGACGCTCTCAAAGGAGCTGGACGGGATCAACCGCCAGTCGGTGAACAACTTCTTCGATCTCTTCGAGGCGACGCACCTGATCTACCGCTTGCGTCCGTTCGGCTACGGCAAGGAAGTGCTGCGCGGGCGGTCGAAGGTCTATCTGGCCGATGCGGCGCTGCCGGGATCCGTGCTGCTGCTGGGGAGGCGCCTGCTGGAAAAAACCGACCGGCTCGGCGCGGCGGTGGAGACGGCGTTCTTCAAGCACCTCTTCACGCGCTACTACCCGGATCAGCCGACCTTTTCCTACTGGCAGGACAAGAAAAACCGGGATCTGGAGGTGGACCTGATTGCCGAGACCGGCGGGCGCCTGGCGCCATTCGAGGTGAAGTATCAGGACGCCAAGGCGGCCGGAGGAAAGCTGAAAGGGCTTCGTCTCTTCCTCGAGGAACGATCGGTAGAACACGGCTACGTGATCACCCAGCGATGGGAGGACTTCGGGGTCATCGAGCCCACTTCGGCCCGCAGGGGGCGGGAGCAGGAGAAACTCGATGCGAGGATCCTCTCGATTCCGGCGCCGCTCGCCTGCTTCTGGCTTTCTGATTGATCCCCATGTCCAAACTTCTCACCAGCCTCCGCCAACTCATCCAGCGCCAGCCGGATGAGCGGCTAGGGGGCTGTTGGTGGAGATGAGAGCGAGCTTCGGCTGAGCGGTGGGACCTCGGCTGGAGACGGCTTTTTGGACCAATCGCCGACGAGGGTTGCCTCCATGGCGGGCGGGTGGTTACGATCGGCCGTGATCCACCCCGAGCCCGACTCCCCCGGAGATCCGATTGCGGAGCAGTGCCTCCGGCTCAAGAGGCAGCTCGACGAACTGGTGGAGATGACCGCGGGGCTGGAAGCGCGGCTCGAAGATCCCGGCCTGAGCCCCGAGGAGCGCGAGGACCTCGAGGCGCTGCGGAAGCGGTATGCGCGCGAGGCGGTGGAGCTGATGATGCGGATCGACTTGCTGGAAGAGCCTGAGGATGGCGGGGACTCGGAGGAGGAAGGCTGCTGATCGACGAGGCGGAACCCTGCCAGCCCACCCCGCGGGGCGGTCATCCGTGCCGGACCTGTCCACCGAACAGCTCACCCACAAGCAGGTTCAGAAGGCGCGCAAGGGACGGCGGCTGACCCTCAGGATCATGATGAAGGTGAGCGAGGACGAAGACGCCACCTCTTGCACTTCTCGATCGACGTCCTCGACGAGGAGGGGAACTCCGCCAGCAGGATCCTCCGGCCGGAGCGGGTTGATGTCGTCCACTTCCGGGAAATGGCCGGCGAGTGGCAGGTCTCCGGGATCGGCGCCAAGGTTCAGGCGCTCTGCCGCGAGGCGTTCGGGCTCGTGTTCCACGGCTCGGTGTACTTGCCGGGCCAGACGAGTTCAGATTTGGTGATTTCGATCTTGGACATGGTCTTAGCAGGAGTCTTTGAGTTGGAAGCGTCGCTTGAGGGAATTGAACTGCTTGAATTCAATCAGCCCTTCGTGCTGCAGCCGCCCGACGACGATACCGGGAGCGATTCCAATCCGCTGCGCGAACCCGGAGATCTTGGCGATGGTGAAGGGGCGCAGTTCGACGAGGTCACGATAGGCTTCCTTTGGGATCAGAAAATCGGCGGCAAAGGCGTTGGCCTCGTCTTCCTTCCGCTGGGTCGGCTCGTCCGAGGTGCCTTCGGGCGCCTCGATGAAGACATCGCGCTTGCCGTGCTTGAGGATGTGCGCCGCCTCGTGGAAGAAGGTGAACCAGAGGAAGTGTGTTCACAATATCCAGCGGGCGGACTTGCTCCCTGGCGGGCTCCTTCACTGGCCTCGGGGCGATGCGTGAGGGCCTCAAGGAGGCGCGATCTCCGGATCTCCGGAGCGGTGGAAGGCTTGGAAATCGGCGGTGTTCAGGGTGTGCATGCGGCGCGCGCCCGCCTTGCGGGCGGCAACCAGGTGGAGATAGTCATAGATGGCCCCTCCGCGGATGCCCCGCTTCTCTGATTCGGAGTAGGCGGCAAGAAGGTCGGGACCGGTGAGGGAGATGAGAGCGAGCCGGGGCGAGACGAAGTCACGGAGGAGGGCGGCCGCCTGCGATGCCGAGATGCGAAAGCCCAGCTTGCCGCCGGTGAGGGTGCTGAAGGTCTCGGAGAGAGCGTGGGTCCAGGCGCCGGGCTTGCCTCTCAGCAATATCCTGCGGCAGGCCGCATGAGCAGGATCCGCCGCGTCGAGCGCCGCCACAATGACGGAGGTTTCCAGGGCCACCTTCATCCCGTTGGCTTGCGCCCGGCAATCCGTTCGTCGCGGGCCTCGCGGTCCGCCTTGATCGCTTCCACCGCCTGTCCCTTGGCCCGACGTGCCCCGCTGCGGATAACGGGAAAACCGCCTTCTTCCTCGATGCACACTTCGTCCGGGAGGGGTTCTGCCTGGAGCACTCCCCCCGAAACCCGCAGGCGCAAACGGGTGCCTTCGCGCAATCCAAGGCGCTGCCGCAGAGCCCTGGGTATGACCACCCGTCCCGCTTTGCCAATCCTAATGGTATCATTCATGACAGATTGTTTGTCAGAAGTATTGCCAGAGTCAAGTGATTCATCACCGGGCTTGGAAACCGGAAAGCAACCGGGGCGTCACTGGCAGCGGGGCGGCATGAACCTCACCGTCTTCTGGCCGGCCCCGGTCTACTTCTGGCTCCCCTTCTTCTCCATCCATTCCGTCATCAAGCATCCCGTGGTCTCGGCTCGGGACAAATGGACATGGCCCGCTCCGTTACCCCACGGGCCACCCACGGGATCATTCCGTCATTCGTCGTCTCCCTGCCCCTCCCTCGGTGTCTCGACGCAGATCAGGCCGCGGAAGTCGCCGGCCCTGTAACCGGTGGCTTTGTCTTCGGGGTAGGAGGCGGCGAGGAGCTCGCGGAGATCGGGGCTGAAGGCGGCGGGATCGCCGTGGCATTGCAGGCAGAGTTCCTTGATGTAGAGGGGTTCGTAGTATCGGAGCCGGGTTTGGTTCCACTCGAGGACCGGACCGGGGTTGTTGTCGGGGCGGGAGCCGGCGAAGCGCGCCAGCACCTTCTTGTCGAGGTCGTCCGGGGCGTTCTCGGGATTGCGGGTTCGGAGGGTGGTGCGGCGGACCGAGACCCCCTCGAAGTTCGCGCCGGAGGACTCCGTGATGGGGAGGGCGGAGACCTTGCAGACATCCACCGCGTTGGCGGGTCCGCCGGCCTCGAGGGCGGCCTGGAGCTGGGTCATGAGGGCCTTCTTGAGGACCCCGGCGGCTTCCCGTCCGGTCTTCATGGCCGCTTCCCGTTCGGATGGACCGGGATCGACCGCGGCGGAGCGCTCCTCCGGCGCGCACGAGGCGAGCAGGCCCGCGGCCGCGAGAGGAGCAAGGAAGATGGTTCGATTCATGGCATCAACTCGAAGCGTGTCGGAGGGATGCTACGCCCCCCGCCTCGAAGCTCAAAGGGATTTCAAACCGCACCCGGCACCCGGCACCCCGAGAACCGAAGCCTCACCACCCCGCGCCTTTCGTGAGCGTCTTGACACGGCAGACGTAGTAGTCGGCGGTGATGTAGAGGGTGGCGCCGTCGTCGCCCCAGGCGCAGTTGGCGGTGCGTTGGCCGGTGAGGAGGTGGCCGAGGAGTTTGCCGTCGGGGGTGAGGACGAGGACCCCGCCGGGGCCGGTGGCCCAGAGGTTTCCGTCGCGGTCGACCTTGAGGCCGTCGGCGGAGCCGGGGAATCTGGCGGCGAGTTCCGAGCAGTCGAAGACGGTGCGGCGTTCGCCGAGGGTGCCTTCGGATCCGAGCGGGAAGGCGAAGATGCAGAGGGCCGGACGGTGGGATTGCGCGACGTAGAGGGTGCGCTCGTCGGGGGAGAGGGCGATCCCGTTGGGGCGTTCGAGGTCCTTCGTCAGGAGGGTGACGGTCCGGTCGGGGTCGAGGCGGTAGACGCCGCACCACGGGAGCTCGCGGTGCGGGTCGGCGGGGCCCTTGGGAAGCCCGTAAGGCGGGTCGGTGAAGAAGATGGCGCCCCCGGAGTGGACGCAGAGGTCGTTGGGGCTGTTGAAGCGTTTGCCGTCGTAGCGGTCGGCGAGGGTGATCTTGCCTCCCCCGGGGGTGAGCGCGGAGAGGCGGCGGTCGCCGTGCTCGCAGCAAAGGAGGCGGCCCCCGGCGTCGAAGGCGAGGCCGTTCGAGCCGGGTTCGCGGCTGCCGTTGCGCAGGCCGGTGAATCCCGAGGGGCGCAGGAAGACCGAGTGGCCTTCCTTCTCGGGCGACCATTGGTAGATGGTGTTGGCGGGGACATCCGACCAGAGGAGACGCCGGCCGGCCTTGTCCCAGACCGGGCCCTCGGACCAGTCGAAGCCGGCGGCGATGACCTCGAGGCGGGCGTCCGGGGCGAGGAGGGCATCGAGGGCGGGATCGTGACGGACGACCGATCCGAGGGTGGGGAGTTCGGCGGCGGCGGGGCGGGGCGCAAGGAGGAGAGCGCCGGCGAGAAGGGCGGTGAGTTTCATGGTGGTCAGGGTGGATCCGGCTAGTGGTTCGTCAAGATTGAGATGATGGGCAGGCGCGCCGGAGGATGGAGGGCTGGCAAGGCGGCGAAGCGGAGTGAATCCGTAG
>CAYPUM010000281.1:0-5565 GCA_964413545.1 uncultured Roseibacillus sp.
GCGCCCTCCAAGCCTACCGCCTCGCACAGCTCAGCGAACCCGAAGTCGCGGATTGGAAGGCCGGGGTCGCGCAGTGCCTCGATCACCTCGGCGACAAGGAGGAGGCGGTGGCGCTCCTCGACGAGGTCATCCGGCAACGCCCGGCCGTGGCGGCCTACGCCACCCTCCAAGCCTCCCTGTTCCTCGATCTCAACCGGCCCGAGGACGCCGTGAAAGCCCTCGAACTGCCCCGGCGGCTCGGCACCCTCGACCCAGACGGGCTGCTCCTGCTCGCCGACCTCCACCTGCGATCCGGCCGCATCGGCGATGCGCGGGCCCGGATCGAGGAAGCCGTCACCGCCGCGGATGAGCCCCACACCGCCCGCGTCGTGTCCCTCATCGAGCTTTCCATCTCCGCCCGCGAATGGGATCTCTCACGGTTCCTGTTGGAGCAGGCCGCGACCGATCCCGAACCACGCCCGGTGCGCCGCGCCAGAGCCCGCCACCTCATCGCCTCCGGCGACGACCCGCCGACGGGCGCCCGGCTCCTCGAAGAATTGCTCGCCGAAGATCCCACCGATGGCGCCGCGCTCCTCGCGCTCGCCAATCACCTCGCCCGCCACGACCGGCCCGGCCGGGCCGAGCTGCTCTACGAACGCGCCACCGCCGTCGAGTCCGCCGCTCCCGAGGCATGGGTCGGCCTGGCCCGCCTGCACGTCGACCAACAACGCTACCGGCATGCGCTCGACGCCGTCGACAGGGCCCTCGAACTCCGTCCCGGCGGCCCCCTCGAAGACTATCGCGACAGCCTCCGGAAACTGGTCGAAGCGGCCCGATGAGACCCGGAACCCCACCGTCTCCGGGTCTTCGCGGGAAGTCCCCTTGACAATGCCGCCGACCCTCACCGAGGCTGAGTTTCGTCGGGCGGACGAACCGGCGCCGGCCGATATGCGACCCTGCAACAACGAGCGGTAACCAGCCATGGAGAACAGCGACTCCGGCATGAAGTCGGACTTCCTCGTCATCGGCAGCGGCATCGCGGGACTCTCGTTTGCCATCCGGGCCGCCGCCCACGGCTCGGTGACCGTCATCACCAAGACCAAGGTCCTTGACTCGAACACCGCCTGGGCCCAAGGCGGCATCGCGGCGGTGCTGCGCGAAGACCGGCGGGAATCCGGCGACTCGGTGGAACAGCACGTCGCGGACACCCTCGACGCCGGAGCGGGGCTTTGCCGCGAAGAAGCGGTGCGGACCATCCTCGCCGGAGGAGCGCAGGCCATCGAGGAACTCACCGGGTGGGGCGTCTCCCTCGACCGCCACGGCAACCGCTTCGAACTCGGCAAGGAGGGCGGCCATTCGCGCCGCCGCATCCTGCACGCCCGCGACACCACCGGCCGGGTCATCGCCGCCGGCCTCGTCGAGACCGCCCGCCGCACGCCCAACCTGACCATCCTCGAAAACCACTTCGCGATCGACCTCATCACCACCGCGAGGCTCGGAGCGGTCACCGACGACCGGGTGCTGGGCGCATACGTCCTCGAACGCGAGACCGGCGAGGTCCTCGTCTTCCGCTCGAACCGCGTCGTGCTGGCCACGGGAGGCTGCGGAAAGGTCTACCTCTACACCACCAACCCGGACTCCGCCACCGGCGACGGGGTGGGAATGGCGTGGCGGGTGGGCGCCAGCGTCGCCAACATGGAGTTCGTGCAATTCCACCCGACCTGCTTCTACAACCCCGCCGCGGCCGGCCCCGAGGCCCGCTCCTTCCTGATTTCGGAAGCGGTCCGCGGCGAGGGAGCCGTCCTCCTCAACGAGAAGGGGCGGGAGTTCACGAAATACTACGACCCCCGTGGATCACTGGCGCCGCGCGACATCGTGGCCCGCGCCATCGACACCGAACTCAAGAAGACCGGCGCCCCGTGCGTGTATCTCGACGTCACCCACAAGCCGGCGGGCTTCTTCGCGGAGCGCTTCCCGCATATCCACCGGACCCTCCTCGAATTCGGCCACGACGCCGAAAAGGCCCCCATCCCCGTGGTCCCGGCCGCCCACTACCAGTGCGGCGGAGTCGTCACCGACCTCGAAGGCAAGACGACCGTCCGGGGGCTCTTCGCCATCGGCGAGGTGGCCTGCACCGGCCTCCACGGCGCCAACCGCCTCGCCTCCAACAGCCTCCTCGAAGGCAATGTGATGGCCCGCCGGGCCCTCGCCGAGATCCTGCGCCTCTACCCGCCGGGCAAGGGGGCGCCCCCCGCCCCGGACATCCCCCCATGGGAGCACGGCGACACCGCCCCCGCCGACGAACTGGTCAACATCTACCACAACTGGGACGAGATCCGCCGCACCATGTGGGACTACGTCTCGATCGTGCGCACCGACAAGCGCCTCCAGCGGGCCGCCTTCCGGCTGCGCAACCTCCGCCGGGAGGTCCGCGACTTCTACTGGGGATCGCGCGTCAACGGCGACATCCTCGAACTTCGCAACCTCGTGGCGGTCGCCAGCCTCATCGTGGACTGCGCCGTGCTCCGCAAGGAGTCCCGCGGCCTCCACTACACCCTCGACTACCCCGAACCCCGGCCCCGCTTCCTCCACGACACCGTGGTGCGCCGGTTCTAGTCCAGTCCGCCAAGCAGAATGTGTATCATGAGATGCGGAGTTTTTCCCATGTTCAAGGCGCGACGAGGGAGTTGGCCGGGACCAACGACGGAGGAGGTCCGGCCGCACCTGGCATTGACCGGACGGGCAGAAATTGGGAAAAAGACCGCATCCTTCCGAAACACGAGCCGCGAAGCGGCTGTCCGGTTCAACACCGTTAGAGCCGTCGACTTCCATGCGAATCGAGGCTAGTATCGCGGCAACCCAACCCCTCCCCCTCCCCGACGAACCATGCAAATCACCATCACCGACATCCTCTTCTTCGTCGCCTTCTTCGCCGTCGTCGTCTCCTTCAGCCTCTGGAAAAGCCGCCGCCGTCCCGGCCATGAAGAAGACAGCTCGGACTACTTCCTCGCCGGCCGCGGCCTCGCGTGGCCCCTCATCGGCATCTCGATCGTGGCCGCCAACATCTCCACCGAACAGATGGTCGGCATGGCCGGGCAGGGCGCCGGCTCGGTCGGCCTCGCCGTCAGCGCATGGCAACTCATCGGCTCCCTCGGCATCGTCATCATCGCCTTCACCCTCCTGCCCCGCTTCCTCCGCGCCGGCATCTACACCATGCCGGAATTCCTCGAGTACCGCTACAACTCCGCGGCCCGCGCCATCATGGCCTTCCTGACCGTCATCATCTATGTCGCGGTCCTCCTCACCGCCGTCCTCTACTCCGGCGGACTCACCCTGCAGACCATCTTCGGCATCCCGCTCTCACGCGGCGTTTGGATGATCGGAATCGTCGCCACCCTCTACACCGCATGGGGCGGACTCAAGGCCGTTGCCTGGGCCGACCTTTTCCAAGGCCTCGCCCTTCTGGCAGGCGGACTTCTGGTCTTCGCCCTCGGACTGGCAGCAATCAACGGTACCAGTCCTGATCCGATCCAGTCATCTTCACCCTTCTTCTATCCGATTGTCTACCTTGTCAACCTCATCCGCGATGCCTGCGGCGGCTGGGGCGAGTTCACGGCCGTCAATGCCGACAAGCTCCACATGATCCTCCCCGCCGACCACTCCCTCCTCCCATGGACCGGGGTGGCCTCCGGCATGTGGATCGTCATCATCTACTACTGCGGCCTCAACCAGTTCATCGTCCAGCGCAACCTTGCCGCCAAGACCCTCCGCGACGGCCAGCTCGGCGTCATCTTCGCGGGCGCCCTCTGGCTCCTCGTCCCCTTCGCCATCGTCATGCCCGGCATCATGGCCAACCAGCTCTATGCCGACAGCCTCGCCAAGCCCGACGAGGCCTTTCCCACCCTCATCCGCGAGCTCGTCCCCCAAGGCATCCGCGGCTTCATGTTCGCCGCCATCGCCGGCGCCGTCATCTCCTCCCTCGCCTCGATGCTCAACTCGACCTCCACCATCTTCACCATCGACATCTTCAAACGCATCATCCGCCCCGCCAGCCCCGAAAAGCAGCAGGTCCTGGTCGGCCGCATCACCACCCTCGTGGCCGTGGTGGCCGGCTGCCTCCTCGCCCCGCAACTCGCCGACCCCCGCTTCAAGGGCGTCTTCAACTACATCCAGCAGTTCCAGGGCTACATCTGGCCCGGGGTCGTGGCGGCCTTCGTCATGGCCTTCGTGTTGCCGAAAGCGCCGGGTCCTGCCGGAGTCGCCGCCCTCGTGGCCGGCCCTCTCCTCTATGGCATCTTTCAGTTCACTTACGGCGACCCCGGCTCCGGCGAAGGCCTCCATTCGCTCCACTTCCTGATCCAGGTCTTCCTCACCTTCGTCATCGTGGCGCTCCTCATGGTCGCCATCGCCCTCGCCGCCCCCCTCACCGAACCCAGAAAACTCCCCGTCCGCGAGGACCTCGAAGTCCGCACCTCCCCCCTCGCATACCTCGCCGGCGCCGCCGTCATCCTCGGCGTCATCGCCTTCTTCATCGTCTTCCGCTGACCGCGCCGCACCCCGCACCCCGCACCCCGCCCATCGCACATCGCATACCGCACCCCGCACCATGCCCCCCGTCACGGCCGTTCGCGAACCCCTCACCCTCCCCACCTACCCCGTCGGCGAACCCGGGAAGCATCCCCTTTTTTTCGAGAAGCGCGTCTACCAGGGATCCAGTGGCAAGGTCTACCCGCTTCCCTTCATCGACAAGGTCTTTGACGAGCCGCGCGACGTCTCATGGCAATCCGTCCGCCTCGAGAACGAGTTTGTGCGCCTCTCGATTCTGCCCGAGATCGGCGGGCGCATCTTCCTCGGCCAGGACAAGACCAACCACGACTACGACTTCTTCTACCGGCAGCATGTCATCAAGCCCGCCCTCGTCGGACTCGCCGGACCATGGATCTCCGGAGGGGTCGAGTTCAACTGGCCTCAGCACCACCGCCCCGGCACGTTCCTGCCCGCCGACGCCTTCATCGAGGAGGAGCCCGACGGCGCCCGCACCGTCTGGCTCAGCGAACACGACCCCCTCGAGCGCCTGAAGGGGATGCACGGCGTCCGCCTGCGGCCCGGCGCCTCGCTCATCGAACTCCGGGTCCGGCTCTACAACCGCACCCCCGTCACCCAAACCTTCCTCTGGTGGGCCAACGTCGCGGCCATGGTCCACGACCAATACCAGTCGTTTTTCCCGCCCGATGTCCACTACGTTGCCGACCATGCCGTGCGGGCCATGTCATCCTTCCCGGAAGCCCGCAACTTCTACTACGGCGTTCCCTACCACGAGCGGCCCGGCGCCAACCGCCTCGACTGGTATAAGAACATCCCCGTCCCCACCAGCTACATGGTCTGCCAGACCGAATACGCCTTCTTCGGCGGATACGACCACCTCGCCCATGGCGGGTTCGTCCACGTCGCCGACCCCGCTATCGCCCCCGGCAAAAAACAGTGGACCTGGGGAAACCACGAGTTCGGCTGGGCATGGGACCGCGAACTCACCGCCCCTTCGACAGGCTCAGGGCAGGCCCCTTCGACAAGCTCAGGGCAGGCCCC
>CAYPUM010000282.1:0-5563 GCA_964413545.1 uncultured Roseibacillus sp.
GCGGTCGAGGCATACGCCATGGCGCTCTCCGGGGCCCGGGCCCGGCGCGAGCGGTTGGCGATCCGGGAGGCCTACGCCCAGGCGCTGTCCCGGGTCGATGGCGCCGAGGCCGAGGCGCAGACGCAGTTCGAGGCCCTCCTGAAAGAAGAAACCGGGCCGCTGCGCTCGTCGATCGCGCGCCTCATGGTGCGATACCTCAGGTTCCGCCAGGGCGAGACGAAAGTGAAACCGCTCGCTCCCGAAGAGGAGAAGTTCATCGCGCTCTACGAAGCCACGCCGGACGACGAGTTCGACACCCTGAGCCGGAACGAATACGCGTGCGCCACCTGGATCTACTACCTGACCGGGCTGCGCGACGCGGCGGAGTCGCGGCACGCCGCGGCGCTGACGAAATTCGAGGCGGCCGGCAAGTCGCCGGACGACTATCTTGCGGGCGAGGCGCTGCTGCAGGCCGGGTTGCTCCACCTCCGGGCGGGCGACGTGGAGGCGGCGCGCGCCACCTTTCAGCATCTGTTGTTCGCGACGCGTTCGGTGCCGGCGGCGGTGCGCGCGACCTACTATCTTGCCGAGTGTCACAAGAAGGAGGGCGACGAGGACGACGCGCGGCGGCGCTTTGCGGAGTTGGTGCGCAAGTTCCCCATCTCGCCGTATGCCCGACGCGCCCTCGAGGATCCGCTGATGCGGGACACTGAATGAAACTTCCCCTGCAAATCTGCCTGCTTCTGTTCCTTCCGGTGGTCGTCCTTGCGGCGGAGCGGACCCCGGAGGAAGCGCTGCGGGAAGCGGAGCGGCTCCGGAAGGATGGCCGTCTCGCCAAGGCGCGGGAGATCTACGAGGGCTTTCTCGCGGAGCATCCGGACCACCTTCGCGCTTTCGACGTCGAATACCGGCTGGCCATCATCGCGGACCACAAGGGGAATCCGGATGACGCCATCGAGCGCCTCGGGAAGCTGCTGGCGCGCAGCAAGGGGAAGGGGGCGCGATTCAAGCACCGCGCCGAGGCGTTCCTGCACCTTGGCAAGCTGCAGGCTTCTCTCAACCGCCACGAGGAGGCGGTGAAGACCTTCACGGCGTTTCTCGGCGAGGGGGCGGGGCTTTACGAGGACGAAGCCTACAACCTTTGCGCCGGTCACCACGCCATCCTGGGCAACTTCGAGCAGGCGGCCTCGATGTTCAACATCCTGAAGCACCGCCCGCAGTCGCGCTTTGCGAAGGAGGCGGGATACAAGCTGGCGGTGGTCTGGCTGAAGGCCGGCAAGAGCGACCTCGCCACGGCCGCGGTCGAGGAGTTCGCCCGCGCGAATCCCGGGCATCCGCGCACCCCGGAGCTGTTCCTGAAGGTCGCCCGGCACTACTACGAAGCCGGCGAGTTCCGCAAGGCCGCCGCGGTCTGCGAACAGATCCGGGCGCGCTTCGCGAAGTCGCCCGAGTCGGCCAAGGCGGTTTACCTCACCGCGCTCTGTTCGAAGTCGTCGAGGCAGTTCGATCGCGCCGTGGCGTCGCTGCTCGACCTCGCGCGGCTCTACGCCGGCCGCGACCGCGAGCTGGCCATGGAGGCCGTCTTCGAGGCCGCGCAGATCGAGCACAAGGAGCTGAAGAACACCGGCCGGGCGATGGAGCTTTACGCCAAGGCGGCCGCCGCCGCGAAGGACATGAAGTCGCTGCGCCAACGCCAGGTGCGCGAATACTGCTATTTCCGGATGGCCGAACACGAGTTCCGGGAAGGGCACTGGCAGGCCGCTCTCGACCGCTACCTCCAGCTCCGGAAGGTCAACCCCGAACTCGACGTGAACGCCCGCGTCATGCAATGCAAGTCGAAGCTCTCGGAGAGCGGGACGGTCTCGCTGGCCGGGGGATCGAAGGCGGAACGCGAGTTCATCAAGGAGAAGATCAAGACCAGTCCCGGCACCCTCGTGGCGGCCCGCGGCGAGGTGTATCTCGCGGATCTCGAACTCAGACGCGCCACCGGCGGCAAACGGCGCGGAACCGACTGGAAGGCGATCGACGAGGCGCTGGAGAGATTCCGGCGGGTTCTTGCCGGATACCCCCCCGAACTCCTCGACGGCGACGGGCTGCGGGCCTACATATTCAACCGGATGGGGTACGCGAACGGTCTGGCCGCGGCCGACACGGAGTCGCCTCCGGCCGATGCCGCGAAGCGGGTGAAGGAGGCGATCTCGCTCTACGAGAAGGGGCTCGCGCTTGCCGGGGACAGTCCCTGCCGCATCGAGATGCTCGAGAATCTCGCCCGGCTCAGCCACCATGCGGGCGACCGCCGCAAGGCCTTCGACACCTACCGGACACTCTACGAGATCACTAGTAGAGAAGAAGCGGGCGAGGAGGAAATCGACCCCTTCGACTACCTCAAGAGCATGTCCACCCTCGCTGCTTCGGAAGGCATGATCGACGAGGTGGCGGCCATCCTCGAAGAGAATCTCAGGACGGCGCCGAAGAGCTCGCCCGTGGCGCGCGACTCGATGTTCCATCTCGCTGATCTCTACTTCCTGAAGAAGCGCTACTCGCAGGCGGCGAAGGTCTACCGGGCCTTCCTGAAGACCCACGGCCCCGGGCAGGACGAGAACGGGGAGGCGCCCGGTCATCTTGTCAGACCCGACAAGGTCGACGAGACCGTCGAGCGCCTTTACGACGCCGGGGTGCGGATTGCGCATTGCTGGCTGATGCAGGGCAACGAGGCCGAGATGCTGAAGGCATACGCGTGGATCACCCGCAATCAGCCCCACCGCAACCGGCACCTTCCCGAGGCCTGGTACTACACCGCTGCCGCCATGCCGGAAAACGACGCCGCGGCGAAGGAGGAAAAGGCCCGGACGCTGTGGGTGCAACTGGTCAACCCCTCGACGGACTTCGGATCGAAGGCCTACCGCGAAAAGTTCAAGCCGTGGATCGACGCCAAGGAGGGCGTCATCGACGAGCGGGCCGGCCGCTACGTCCGCACCGGGATGCTCCGCGCCGGGGAACTCTACAGCGAATTGAAACGCCACGAGACCGCCGCGGAGGTCTTCTCGCAATACCTCGAACTTGCCGGGGGGACGAAAACCGGATCGGGAAAGAGCGCCGGTCCGCCGGAACACGACGACGACTACCGCACCGCAAGGTATGCCCTCGGGCGTGAACTCGCGGCGCTGGGCGACTACGACCGGCTGGCGGAGGTCTTTCGGGCCTATCTCGACGGCGGGCGCGACGACCGGTTCCGCGTCTCGGGCCTGATGATGCTCGGCCACTACGCCACCCGCGCCGAGCTTTGGGAGGACGCCTCCGACGCCTATGCCGCGCTGCTTGACGAATACGGACCGCCGAATCCGACCGGCGACGACGGCAAGCCGGTTCCGGTGCCGGTCGCGGAGCGGCTGCGACCGAAATCGAACTGGAACGGGATCCGCCTCGAGGGGCCGCCGGACCTCGACCGGGGCGCGGTGCGCTTCGCGCTGGGATACATGCATTGGCAGAAGGCGGACTGGGCAGGTTGCGCGAAGACGCTGGCGCCCTTCGCGCACTCGGCCGTCCTTGCGGAGAACAAATCGCGCGACCAGGCTCTGCTGATGCTGGGCCGGAGTTGGCAGAAGCTCGGGGATCATTCGAAGGCGATCGCGGCCCTGCAGGCGTTGCGGCGCGGTTACCCGTCGTTTCGCGGGGCGGAAGAGGCCGCCGTCGACCTGGTTCGCTCGTGCTGCGAGGCGGCCGACTGGAAGGCGCTGGCCCGCGCGTATGATGACTTCGTGAAGCGCCACCCGAAGTCGGACCGCCGGCCTTACCTCGACCTGTATGACGCGCTCGGAAAGCTCGCCGCCGGCGAGCCGCGGGCGGGCGCCAGCAAGCTGCGCGACCTCGCGGGCGCCAACACCTACGAGGACGTCAAGGCCGACGCCCGCTTCCACCTCGCCCGCCTCCTGCTCGCGGAATCGCCGCCGAAACCGAAGGAGGCCATGGCCGAACTCGTCGAGAGCGTGAAGCTTTTCCCGCGTGCCGCCTCGGTGTTCGAGGCCGGGCGCTGTGCGGCGATGCTCGAAGACTACGAGCGGGCCCGCGCATTTTTCAACCAAGTCCTCCGCGAATTCCCCGACGCCGAGCCCGCGATCCTCAACCGGGCCCGGGAAGAACTCCGGGCCGCCGCGAAGGCGGCCGCGAAAGGGTGACTGCAACAACCGAACCACACGATGACGACCCTTTGGAGTGCGGTGGCAAGCGCAGCGCGACACCGCTTTGGAATGATCACCGGCGTCCCGCGCGCCCCAAAGCGCCGTCGCCGCTCGCCGAGGCTCGCTCTGCCGGCGCACTCCAGAGGAGCCCCAGTGTGGAGTGCGGTGGCAAGCGCAGCGCGACACCGCTTTGGAAGGCTCTCCAACATGCTTCATCCCTGACGACTCACGATGACCACGCGCACTTTACTCCTCCTCCTCGCCCTCCTGTCCCCCCTCGTTTTCGCGCAGGACGATCGCGACCTGATTCTGGACGGCCTCGAATTTGGCGACGACATCGCCGAGATGCAGATGGAGGACGCCGGACAGGGCGACGAGAAGCGCTTCGAAGTCGTGACCGACGAGGACATCTCGACGCTGGCAGTCGACGACATCTACAAGAACAACGGCAGCTTTTTCAAGGTGGTCGAGATTGCGAGCAAGGGATCGGAGGGTGGCAAGTTCACGGTGTCCCGCATCCGCGGGAGCTTCGACCCGGCGCAATCCTGGTCGCGGGTCTCCGGCCATGGACCGCTCCTGATCCAGAGCCGCGAGACCTTGATCGACCGGTTCCTCAACGGCGGGCCGCTGATGTGGCCGCTGGCCCTGCTGCTGTTGCTCACCATCATCGTGGCGGTGCAGGGCTTCATCTACTACCGCCCAAGGAAGCATTGTCCGGAGGAGTTCATCGCCAGCGCCCGCAAGGCCATCGACAAGGGCGACCTCGATCGCTTCGAGGAACTCGCCCTGAAAGGGGAAGGCCTCCTTGCGCACGCGGCCCGCGCCTTGATGGTGCGTTTCGAGGAGTCGACCCTTGACGAGATGGGGGCCCGGGCCCAGGCCGCGGCGCGGCGGCACGTGGCGCGGATGCGCTTTCCGGTGCGACTGCTGGGATTCGTGGCGGTGGTGGCGCCCCTCCTTGGCCTGCTGGGAACCGTCCTCGGGCTGATCATCTCCTTCGACAGCATCGGGGGCGGCGCCTCGGACGCCGGCAAGGCGGTCACCATGGCGATCGGGATCAAGGTGGCGTTGATGACGACCGCCTTTGGGCTCATTGTGGCCGTTCCGGCCCTCTTTTTCGCGTTTGTATTCAACCACAAGCTGCGGTTGCTGGTCACCGACTGCGAGGTGGCCACCGACGAGCTGCTGCACGACATCGGCCGTCTCCGCCGCCGCGCCGGCGAGAGCGCCGAGGCGCCGCCGGACGAGCCCGCTCCGGCGACGACCTGAGACGATGCAATCCTCACCATTTCGACCGGCATGTTGAGCTTCGACCACGAGCACGAGCACGAAGAGCAGGGGTCCGGGATCCGCATGGAACCCATGATCGACTGCGTCTTCCTGTTGATCATCTTCTTTCTCACCAC
>CAYPUM010000283.1:0-5536 GCA_964413545.1 uncultured Roseibacillus sp.
CCTGCGCGACCAGAACCTCCTGCCGAAGTTCCTCCGCCTTCTCGTCCCCCGCGAGTTCGCGGAGGATGGACAAGGCCGATTGGAGGGCTTTCTCCTTCGCCAGGGCCCGGGCCAGTTCGAGCCTTTCGCGGGGCGCCTGCCGGGCGTGTCGCACCCGCTGGAGCCACTCGCGGGCCTGCTTGTTCTCGGGATTCCGCTTCAGAATCAACGTCCACTGCCGAATCGCCTTCTCGACCTGGAAGTCCTGGTAGCAGGCGTTGGCCAACAACACCCGCACTTGAAGGTCTCCGGGATCCAGGCCCACCGCCTCTTCGAGGATGGCGACTGCATGGGAGTGCTCCCCAGCCTTGCCCGCCTCGATGGCCTCGGTCACCATGGCGTCCACGCCAACCGCGCCCGGACACATGTTTCCGGCCCCCACGAGCATTCCCAGCGCGGCGAGGGCGCTCGCGCACCTTTTCGAGGCCCCCGTGACGCGGCAATTCCGGTGGCCGGCAGATGAGGCGCTCGCAAGTTCCTTCTCACTCATCGGTTCTTCGTGTTTCTACCCGGTCATTACAGGTTGTAGGCCCGGATCCAGTTGATCTG
Source organism: uncultured Roseibacillus sp. (assembly GCA_964413545.1). Classification (GTDB taxonomy): domain Bacteria; phylum Verrucomicrobiota; class Verrucomicrobiia; order Verrucomicrobiales; family Akkermansiaceae; genus Roseibacillus_B. The sequence continues at coordinate 589 of CAYPUM010000283.1, forward strand.
CTCCTTTGCTTCAGCGGCGCGCTGTCCCTCGGGATAGGCATTGACATATTCCTGGTAGGCGTCGATGGCGTTCTCCCACTTGCCCAGTTTCTCGTAGCATTCGGCGATATTGAACCTGGCGGCCTCGACGTTCGTGTTCTTCGGGAAGTTGTAGATGAAGTCGTTGTAGCTCTTGATGGCCTTTTCGAACTGCCCCTGTTCCATGTAAAACGCTCCCATTCGGGAGGCGGCTTCCTCCGCGATCTTGCTGTTGGGATAGCGTTCGATCAATTGCTCGTAGATCCCCATGGCCTGCCTGGTGTTGTTGAGCTTGCTGTAGTAGAGGATGGCGGCGTGCGACAAGGCGTCGTCGGCCATGTCGCCGGTGGGGTATTTCTCGAAGACGACACGGAACTCCTCCGCCGCCTTGCGCCGCATGGTGGCGATCTTGTCCTTCTTGGCCACTTGCTCGAAGACCGGGAGGGTCTCCTGGATCTCCTCCACCGCGACGGGCCCGTAAAGATCCAGCTCGCTATCGAGGGACATGAGCGGTTCAGGTTCGCCTTTGGCGCCTTTGCCGCCATTCGCCACCACGCCGCAGCACAGCAACGCCACCGTCAGCCACACCCTGAGAATCCCCGGAACCGTTCGCTCGTTCATTTCTGGTCTCCTTTCTTTCTTCAATTCCCGTGATTGCGGTCACTTCTTCGACGCACGTCTGAGGAAGCGGGCTTTCTGCCCCTTCTCGATGACCCGGCGAATGCGCTCTTCGCTGGTGAGGCCTTCTTCGATCTCCGCCTCCCTCTCGAAGGACCATGCGTGATGGAAGAGCGCATCGTCCGCGAAGGGGCTCTCCGGATACTGTTTCACGACGAGCAGCAACTCGTTGCGAGCCTCGTCGAAGCGCTCCAATTCGAGCAGGAGCCGCCCGACCATGAACTGCGCGTCGTCCGCCTTGTAGCTTTCGGCGTGTTCCCCGGCGACCTTGCGGAACTCCTGGATCGCCTTCACCCTGTTTTCCAGCTTCTTGAGGACGATCTCGGCGATCTCGAACTGCGCCTCGTCCAGCTTGTCGTTGTCCTTGTAGTTGTCGATCAACTCCTGGAAACGGGAGATATCCTTCAGGATGAGGATCCTCTCGCTCAATTGCCCGGGCGTGACGGTCTGGAGGACGAAGGCCTGAGCAGTCTGACCCGGCGGTTGTCCGGGCGGCGCCTGGCTTGGCTGGGGAGACGGCGTGGCCTGGCGGGCCTGCGGCTCCTTCTGCCGGGGGTTGGCGGCCGTTTGGGGGTTGTTGGGGGCCGGTGCATTCGTGACTTGGACTTCGGTTCCGGATTGGCCGCCGACCTGGCCGGGGGCGGGTCGGCTCTGATCATTCAGGAGTCCCGTGAAGGCTTTCTGAATCTGAATCGGCTGGCCCGCCTCCACGAAGTCCTCGTAGATCTTGATGGCCTTGTCCCATTGGCTGAGGTTCTCGAAGCAGAGCGCCCGGCTCATCTTGACGGAGGGCGCCAATTCCGAGCCCGCATAGTCGTCCATGAACCGGTCATAGATGTCGAGGGCGTCCTGCCAGAGTCCGGTCGTCTTGTGGATTTCGGCGATATTGCGCAAGGCGTCGTCGGCCCGGGGATGCCCCGGGAAGTTGCTGATGAACAGGTTGTAGGCGCTGACGGCGGCCACCCAGTTTTTCTCGACCTGGAAAGCCAGGCAGAGATCGAAGATGTTTTGTGAAACGACGTCCTCCGAGGCCCCCGTGGAGTGGTGGTACTCCTGGAATGCGAGGATGGCCCGCATCTTGTTCTTGAGATGATCGCGGAGAACCCTCGCGGCGCCCAGATATGAGTCCGGGGCATCCTCCGAGACGGGGAAGGTCCGGGCGTGGTCCAGATAGGCATCCACGGCATCCGGGTAGGCCCTGCAGCCCTCGAGTTCCCTTGCAAGTTCCAGCCACAGGTCCGGGGTGCTCTCGAGGTCGCGGTCCATCGACCGCAGGTGCTCGAGCCCGTTCAGCAGCCGATTCGCGGCGTGAGGACGGTCCACGGGCTTGAGGCCCCGCCCCTGGTGGAGGTAGCTCGACATGAATGCCTGCCGGGCATCGGCGGCTCGTTCGGAGTCGGGGTGCCTCTCCCGGAAGGTGCGGAAGGCTCCGCGAGCCTTCTCGTAGAGACGATCGTATTCTGCGATGGCGTCCTCCGTGAGCCTGAAGACCCGCGCGGCATTGGCCAGGGAATACGCCCGTTGCAGTTCGAACGTGGGAGCTTGCTGGTGGTCCGGCAGGCGCTTCATGATATGAGCGTAAAGCGCCGCCGCTTCGGACCACAGATTCCGGTCCCGGAGACTGAGGACGATTCGGAGCAATGCCGCTTCGGCTTTCGCCTTCAGCCGGGTTTGGGACGCATCCCTGGCCATGATGTCGATGAAGGCATTCACCGCAGTCGTCATCTTCGGGCTGTTCACTGCGACGAGTTCGACATCGGAGGGCAACGGCGCCGAGATCCCGACCGGCTTGGGCAACCGCAGGACCTGTCCGACCGCGAGGGTGTCGGCATTCGGGAGGCGATTGAATCCGGCCACCTCCGGCCACCGATCTGCGCTCCCGAGGATCTTCCGGCAGATCGAACTCAGGTTGTCCCCGCTCTTGGCCTCGTATGTGATCACTCCGCCAAACGGTCCATGCAGGTCTTTGGCGGCGTCGAGTCCCTCGGCCCAGATCGGGGCGAGGCTTTCGGGGCTCACGGTGACGGGTTCCCTTGCGTTGGGCTTGCCCTTGAGCCGGAATTTCGATTCGATCAACTCTTCGGATCCGGACAGAATCACGGAAGCGGGCGTGGCGATTTTCTCCTCGAGGACCTCCGAACCGGGCAGGATGGCGGCAGCGTTCGAGAGCCCCGCCTGGTAGCGCAGCCAGCCGGCGTAGAGGCTGTCCGGGCGCCTTTCGAGGACGAAGTGATATACTTCCGAGGAGGCGTGCCAGAAGCCCTTCTCCTCGTGGGTCGCCGCGATGGCAAAGACATCCATCAGCGCCCGGTTGACAAGATCCTCCTCTGCCTTGTGTTTCGTCAGGAAGGCCTGGTATTCCGCGAGCGCCCGTTGATAGAGCGGATTCAGCGGCGCCTGCGGGTCGGGTCCCGGATCCTTGAAGCTCTTTGACGCGGCTTGATGCTTGAATGACATGGCACGCAGGTAAGCCGCCTCGGCCGCTCCGGGAAACGCGGGGTGCTTGCGGATGACGGCTTCGAGGACACCTCGAGCCGTCTTCCATGACTTGCGGTTCATGTAGTACCGCGCGGTCTGCGCCACGAGGTCCATGGCCATCAGGCTCGACGCACTCTCCGGGAAGCCGGCGATCAGGGCGTCCGCCTCGGCGAGCATGACCTGGAACTCCTCGCTCAATTGGAGTTCGTCTTCCTTGAGGTGTTGATCAAGGGCCCGGCTCCGAGCCAGTTCGGCGGCCGACTTCAACCATGTAATCCGCTTGAGTTTCAGGGCGGGCCCGATCTCCGCGAGGCCGCCCTGGTCTTCGAGCATCACGCGATAGACCTCCGCCGCGAGGTGATATTGTTTCCCGGCGGAATAGACCTCTGCAAGCTTGTCCAGCCTCTCGATGACATCCCGCTTGTTCTGGACCGGCGCGCTTCGATAGTGAACGCGCAGGACTTCGATACCTTCCCGGTGCCAATCGACCAACGATTCCGCCGTGCCGGTTCCGGTGGCGCGAAGCTTGAGTTCGAGGGCGCCCCGGTCGAAGAGGATCTGCCATTTCCTCAACCGCAGGGATTGCGTGAGCGACTCAACCTGCGCCTTGGCGAGGATGCGGTCGAGGATCTGCAGACTCAGCCTTGTCTCGCCAAGCGCCTTGTAATGGTTGGTCATGGCATCGATGCCGTGCAAGGCCGCCTTCTCAACCTCCGGCCCCGGCCTCTCCCCTGACGCGGCGTCCGCAAAGGTGGCGGCGGCCGCTTCGAAAGGCGCGAGGAGCTTTTTCGCCTCCGCAGTCTTTCCCTGCGATTCGAGGCGGGTCGCTTCCTCGACTCCGAGTTGCACGTGGATGCCCGCAAGGTTGCATCGGACGCGGTTCAAGTGCTTGTACTTCGGGTTCTTGCGGATGAACCCGCCATACAAGTCCGCTGCAAGCTTCAGGCGTCCGGCCTCCCGCTGCCGGGCATACAGGTTGAGCAGCGTCCGGGAGGCCGGTCCCCCCTGATCCGACGTTGGAAAATCGGCAAGGACGCGGGCCAGATCGAGCGCGGCGAGCCGATGCAGATCGGGCCATATCTCCTTTTCTCCCGGATCCGGCTTCACCGGCATGGCGAGGTAGACCTCGGCGCGCGCCAGCAAGGCCTGGGAGGCGAGCGGCGATTTCGGGAACTTCCCGAGGAAGCGGGAAAAGGCGGGCACCGCGGCTTCAAACCGCCGGTCTTTCCCGCACACCCGCCCCCATTGCAGGACCGCCTCGAGGGCTTTCCCACGCAGGTCGGCAGTGTTTGCCTGCTCGGCCAACTCCAACAGCTTGCCGATCCCTGTCTCTTCCTCCGGAAGCTGCTTTTCCGGGATATGTCGTCCGGCCTTCCGGAGCATTTCAAATCGCGCAGCGGCCTCGTCGAGGTGACTGTGAGCGAGCCGGAGCGCGATTTCATCCGCCGTCGACGAAGGCAGACCCGGAACAAGGAACATCCGCAGCGCTTCGCGGGCTTGTCCGAAAGCACCCGCTTCGCAGTAGAGCTGATAGGCCTTTCCGGCGATTTCATGAATCCGGGACGCCTGCTTCGAGAGGGGATGGGCCTCGGCCAGCTTCTTCAGCAGTTCGGCGGCCCCGACGATCATCGGATCGACTTCCTCCGCCGTGCGGCCGGCATGGGTCTGCTCGTAGATCGCGCGCTCGACCTTGCCGCTCGCCGCCTCGAACATCAGCCGCGCCGTCAGCCCGGGGGGGACATCCTGTGCAAGCACGGCCTCGTAGATCCCTGCC
>CAYPUM010000284.1:0-5497 GCA_964413545.1 uncultured Roseibacillus sp.
CATGCCGAAGTGCAGGTTGCCGAGGCCGGCCGAGAACAGGTCGTTTGCGAAATCGCTGCCGATCGAATTCAGGAAGGTGAACTGATCGACCTCGATGGTGGCGGTGATCGATTCGTAGAGGCCGCCGGAGACCGCGTTCATGCCGTAGATCCCCATCTTGGACCACTGATTTCCGGAGGTGTGGGCGAGCGAGGCGACGCCGGTCGGGGTGGCCACTTCGGTGACGCTGGCCGTTGGGGCGCTGCCGATGTTGTTGAAGCTGCTGAATCCACCGTTTGTGTCGGTGTGGGTGGCGAGGTTGCCGTCATCGAAGTTGTCTTCGATGATGACCGACTGGGCGGACGCGCCGGTGGCGAATACACACGCGCTGGCGGCCAGCGCCAGCGATGTAATGAGTCTTGGTCTCATGGTTCGTTTCATGTTCAGATTTCGAGTTGGTTTTCAGAAGGACCGGACGGTGTGCGGATCCCCTGGACAAAGTGAGCCAAACAGGGATCGGGCGTGTTGTCAGTGTCAATTTTGAAAAAAAACGAAAAAATACAGGACCTGTTCAGTTGTGGCCTGTTCCGGGTCTCACGCCGGCCCCCGCCGGCCTGAGGGAAACAGCCTGTGAGTGGGGCATGCGAGCGTCCCACGGGGTGAACCCGCCGGGGGCGGATGCGTGGGGCGGGCGCGGGCAGCGGGGCAGTCTGCCGCTCCGGCGGGGTGAACCCGCCGGGAGCGCGAGGTCCCCCGGCGAGCTTGTCTCGCCGGAGACAAAGACTGTCCGGCTCGCTGGAGTCCTTGAAAACGAGAAGTCGTCACAAAAAAGTCAAGTTTTCCGGCAGCAAGGTTGCCCTGCCTGCATCCTGCATCCTGCATCCTGGTCCGAGGCTTGCCTCGCTGGCCGTAAGGCGGGCGGCACCAGGGAGGGTCAGCGGGTCGGGGGTGGGATCGCCCGGCGGTAGGAGTCGATGCGCTTCTGGATCGCGTTGGCCAGTTTTGTGTCGCCGTTGGCCTTGGCGAGTTCGAGGGCGGCGGCGGCGGCATGGACGGCGTCTTCGAGTCGTCCGGCGGCGGCATGGGCGGCGGCGAGGACTTCGAGGGCCCGGGGGTTGCGGCCGGAGGTGATCCGGACGGCGCGTTCGGCGAGGGCGGCGGCGGCGGCGGGGTCGCGGAGGGAGGGGTCGGGGGTGGTGGCGCAGAGTTCCGCGAGGCGGACGAGCCCGGGCAGCCATTGGGGGAGCAGGTCGATTCCCTGCCGGTAGGCGGCGAAGGCGTCGCGGGTGCGGCCTTGGCGGAGGAGGAGTTCGGCGTAGCGCCGTCGGAAGTCGGGGTTGACGGGGGCGAGGCGGACCGCTTCGGCGGCCTGCCGGGTGGCTTCGGCCTGATCGCCTTGTTTGGCGAGGAGCTGGGCGAGGTGGTCGCGGGCTTCGGGGAGCGACGGGTCGATCCGGACGGCCCGGCGGGCGTCTTCGAGGGCTTGGGGGAATTTCCCGAGGAAGAAGTTGGGTTGGACGCGATTGTTGTAGAGCTTGGCGATGTCCTGGCGCAGGGCGATGGCCTTCGAGAACATCTCGAGCGCCCGGGGATAATTCTTTTTCTTGAGCATCACCACGCCGAGTCCGCCGTGACAGCCCGCATGGCGGGGGTCGATCTCGGTGCCGCGCCGGTAATAGCGCCACGCGGCGTCGAGGGCGCCGAGGGGCACGAGGGCGTCTCCGATGCCTTGGAGCATGTCGGCCGGAACCCTCGCGCCCGCCACGGCGCGGGAGAATGCGTCCTCCGCGTCCTCCCGGTCGCCCTTGACCCACAACGCGTTGCCGATCGACCGGAGGATGCCGGGGTTGTCCGGGAAGCGGTCGAGGAGGAATTGGAGCGACTCGACGGCGCCGGCCGGATCGCCGGCCTTGAGTTGGTGCGAGGCAAGGATGCCGTGGAGCGGCAGGTCGTCCGGGTCGATTTGCAGGGCGTGGCGGACGGCGGCGAGTTCGTCCCTTGCGAAATGCGGGTTTCGGGCGGCGGCGGCCATGAGGCCGGCCCGCTGATCCGACAGCATGGCGCGGCGCGCGAGGTAGCCGGGCTGTCCGGTGAAGGGAGGGGCGCCGGTCAGGATGAGGACGTCGTCGAGCATCTTCCGCCGGCCGGAGTTGGTCAGGGCGAGCCGTTCCACGCAGCGCTCGAGGGTGGCGGGCGGGGGGAGCCCGGCCGGTCCGGGGTTCGTGGCGAGTGGAGCGACCTGGGCGAAGATCCCGGCCGCGATCCGGTGGTTCCCCTCGAACCGGAGGTGGACGTGTTCGAAGAACGATTCCTCACCCGGCGGGCGGTTCGACTCGCCGGGGCCGGTCCGGAGGATCGCCTCGACATCGGCCAGCCGCACGCCGCGATCCCGGCGGGCGGCGGCCACCTCCCGGACGATGGCATTGAGGCGCGAGTCGGCGCGGAACCGGAGGGTGTCGAGGTCGCGGGCGCGGACGAAGTGTTCCGCGGCGGCGGTGCGGTCGCCACCCGCCCACAGGGCACGGGCGAGCTTGAAGTGGAGTCCGGCGTGGCGGTCGTCGAGTTCGAGGGCGGCGCGGAAACTCGCGGCGGCGGATTCGTGGTTGCCGGTCTCGGCCGCCCGGTCACCCCCGGCGACGAGTTGTTTCCACCGGTCGAGTTCCGCGGGTCCGATCCCGGGCCGGTGTTGGGAGGCGAACGGCGGGCAGTCGCGCAGGTTGGTGGCGACCGTGCAGAGCACGACGGCCGCCCCGGCATCGGTTCCGGCCCGGCAGATGTCGTCGAGGTTGGCGCGGTAATGCCCGTAGACCGCTTCGAGCCGGGGGTCGTCGGCGGGAACCTGCTGGTCGAGGAACATCTCCATGCCGCGCCAGTAATCGCCGGCGCGGCTGGCGCCGCCGAACTTCTCCGAGAGGCTGCCGACGAGCTGCCCGAGCCGGGTCGCCTTGAGCCGGATGCCGCTGCGGATGGCCCACCGGCTCCGGTCGAATCCGGCGAAGACGGTCGAGGGCCCGTAGGGGCCGACGACCTCGTTGTTGCCGAGGTAGACGACGAAAACGTCGGGGCGGTGCTGCGCGCAGTCGCGCGCGATCGGGAGCACGACGTGCGAGTTGATGGCGGTCATGGCGGCGTTGACGACCTCGACCCGGCGCTGCGGCAGGGCGTCTTCGAGCATGACCTCGAGCATCCGGGAGAGGCCGAAGTCGGGATCCGGCACGCCCTGCGCCGCCGACCCGCCGAGGACGAGGAGGCGCAACGCGCCGGGATCCTTGTTCGCGGGCAGGTGGATCAGGGCCGGCTCGCGGGCGAGTTTCTTCGGGAAGAACCGGCGGCCGAACTCGCGGTTGGCAACGAGGGCATCGCCGCCGGACGACGGGATGAGAAAGGCCGTTGGCCGGCCGAACCCGAACCCCCGAAGGACCCCCTCGGCCAGCACAAGAAAGAGGAGCGGGGTGGCGACCAGCAGCCCGAATCGCAAAGCCCATCGGCGCCAGCCGGTCAGCCGGCGACCCGGGCGGCCGGCCTCGGGCGGGGACGACGGCTCCGGCGGAGGCCCGGGGTTCTTGCCGGGGTCGTCTTCCCGCCGTTGTGGTTTCCTCCGGCTAGAACGTGTCATAGGGGAACTTCTCCTCGTAGTAGGCGTCGAGCTTCCTTTTGGCCTCCTCGACCGCTTTCGGGCTGACGTCGGCGCCGAGGAGGCGTTTTTTGCGCAGCGTCAGGTATTCGTGCAGGACGTCGTAGCCCTCGGTGAGCACGGGCGGCCAGTTGGCGGGGAACCTTGCGCCGGGGACCAGGTCATTGCCGGTGGCGAGCCGGTAGAGGGATTCGATTTTCTCGACGGCGCATGGTGCTGGTGGTTGCGGATGAACAACCCGCACATGAGGGTCTGGACGGCGGGGTCGCGCGCCGCCTCGTAGGGCTTTCCGCTCTTGTCCTTCGCCAGTCCGGCTCGCGAAAAATCATCCGGACTCACCGGCCGCGGCAGCAGGCCGTGGCCCGCCATGACCTCGAAGATCTCCTCCGTGATCAGCAGGTGGCCGCGCGTGTTCGGGTGGACGTAGTCGAGGAACAAATCGAAGCCCGGGGCGGGGTGGACGGCGGCGCGGTCGAACGCCTTTTCGAGGTCGACGAGATGGACGCTCGGGTAATCGTCCGCGATCGACCGGACCGCGTCACTGAACGCCGAGATCGCACGAAACGGGTTGTAATCGAGGTCGCAGGCGGCTTGGTAGCATTCCCGCGCCCCCGGGGGGTCGTCGGGCTCGCGCAGGCGGCCGAGCCAGAATTGGGATTCGGCGTGCTCGGGTTCGAGTTCGATGGCCCGGCTCATGTGGCGTATTCCCTCGGCGCGGTTTCCTTCGAGCACCCCCTTCATTCCGAGGTCGCAGGCCTCCTGCCACTCATCGAGCGCCCGGCCGGTCAGCCCGTTGTGGGACACGATGGGCAGCCAATCGCGCTGGTTCACCGGGACGGTGCACAGGAGGACCGGGGTCCCCGCCTCGGCGGCCCGCCGGGCCATGTGCTCGATCGAGTGGTGGTAGTGGGCGATGACGTTGGCGAACTGATCCGGATCGCTCCGGATCTCGAGCGCCTGCCGCTTGATCTTCTGGTGGAAGAACCGGGCGGTGTCCCGGAGTTCGTCGCCGGAGAGGTCGGTCTTCGGTCCCGCGAGGCGGGACTGCAGCCATTGCACGGTCTTCAATTTCCCCGCGAGCCGCCCGATGACCGGCAGATCGAAGGCGGCGTACTTGCGCTTTTCGAGGAACTCGTTGTTCCCGGAGTAGACGAGGATGGCATCGGGATCGAGTTCGAGCAGCTCGTCGAAAAACCGGCGCACCCGGTAACTGGCAAAGCCATGGGCGGAGGCGTTGATCACCTCGACCCGGCGCTCCGGGAGGACGTCCTGCAGCGAACGCTCGAGGTAGGCCGAAAACCTCTGCTCGTTCAGCAAGGGCCACCCCGCACACGCCGACCCGCCGACACAGAACATCCGGAAGGTTCCGGCCGGTTTGCGGATCGGGAACTCGACCTTGTCCTGGGCGTAGGCAAGCTTGTGGCTGATGCGGGCATACACGGCCCCGTCCGACTCGAACCTCTCGTAGAGGTGAAACGGGGAGATGTTCACATACGGATCCCGGTCTTCATCCGAGAACAGCCGCCACCCGGTCTCAACCAGAGCGAAGGCAAGGAACGGGAGCAACACCCCGACACTGCGGAACAGGATCAGCTTTCGCCGGGAGATGGAACGGGACGGCCGCTTCGTGGTGGCCTTGCTCCGCTTCGTCACGGGTGGACGTAAATGCCGGTGAACTTTGATGTCAATTCCGGAGATGGCAGAGCGAGCGCCAGCGAACGGCGACGGCGCTTTTGGGGGGGCGGGGGGCGGGGGAACCGGCGGGCTTGTCCCGCCGCCTGCGCTTTCGTGTCCACCACCGGCTTGGCGATGCCGGAGGAGGAACGCCCCCGGCGGGCTTGTCCCGCCGCCTGCGCTTTCGTGTCCACCACCGGCTTGGCGATG
>CAYPUM010000285.1:0-5477 GCA_964413545.1 uncultured Roseibacillus sp.
GTCGGGGGTGGGGGCGTGGTCCTGGTTGAGGCGCTGGTAGTGGTTGTAGACGGCGACCGAGAGGACCTTCTTGGCGTGGTCCTGCCCGATGACGTATTCGTCAAGGTGCTTGCGGATCTCGGCGGGGGTCGGGATGCCGGGCGGGCGGCGTTCCCCGAGGCTGAGGCCCGCGTGGTTTTCCTCGGCGAGTTCCTTTTCGAGGATCGTCGAGCAGACCTCGATGCACTCGTTGCAGATGTAGACCCCCGGACCGGCGATCAGCTTCTTGACCTCCGAGTGGCTCTTGCCACAGAAGGAACACATTGTGAGGTTGGAGGCTCGTGCCATGATTTCGCGAAGGAGAGCGAACTCCCGACGATCCACATCGTCGGTCTGCAGGCAGTCTAGCAGATGGCGCGTTGATCCGCCCGCTTTTTTTCGCGGCGCAGCGAAATTGGCGCGGAAATCGGCGGATGAGGCCTGCCGGGGCGCGATGCGCGGGACGAGGGCGCGGGGGCGCCTTGAAGGCGGCCTGACGGCGCGCGGGACCGCGCCGTCCATCATGAGAGGCGCCGGGTGAGGCCAAGATCGGGCGTCTGGGGAGCAGGGGGATCCGGCGAGGCCCGCCTCGGACCGGTTCACGATTACGGCGACGGCTGCGGGGGACGATTGGGAGGTTTTCCCGTCGTCATCCGTCGTTCTCGCCGTCGTCGTTCACCGAAACGGCGCCCAAAAACCTTGACTCATCCGTGACGGGTTCTGGATTTCAAGGACTCTGCCGGCCTTCTTCGGCGCGGGCTTCGTCGGGGAGTTCCTTTCGGTTTTCGAGGACGCGGTCGACGATGCCGTATGAGGCGGCCTCATCGGCGGACATGTAATTGTCCCGGTCGGCGTCGACATCGATCTGGTCGAGCGGTTTGCCGGTGTGTTTGGCGAGGATGCCGTTGAGGCGCTTTTTCAAGTTGAACATGAACTCGACGGTTCGTTCGACGTCGGAGGCGGACCCTTGGGCGCCGCCGGAGACCTGGTGGATCATGACGTGGGCGTTGGGGAGGCAGAATCGTTTGCCCTTGGTGCCGGCGGTCAGGAGGATGGCGCCCATCGAGGCGGCGATTCCGATGCAGTAGGTGTTCACGTCGCAGGTGACGAACTGCATGGTGTCGTAGACGGCGAGGCCGGAGGTCACCGAACCGCCGGGGGAATTGATGTAGACATGGATGTCCTTTTTGGGATCCGCCATCTGGAGGAAGAGCATCTGTGCGATCACGGAGTTGGCCACGAAGTCGTCGATGGGAGTTCCGATGAAGACGATGCGGTCCTTCAGGAGGCGCGAGTAGATGTCGAAGGCGCGTTCCCCGCGGCCGTCCTGTTCGATGACGGTCGGGACGAGGTAGGTGTTGCGCGGGGCGGGCGGGTCGGCGGAGTCAGTCTGGCGGGGAGGTGTCATCGTCGTCGGACGGCTGGTAGAGTTCTATGGTCGCGTGCTCCAGCAGGAAGTCAATGGTCTTGGTGAGGAGCAGTGAGTGGCGCAGGCCGCCGAGGCGTCCGCTCTCGCGGAGTTCGCGGGCGAAGGTTTTGACGGGTCGTCCGGCGGCGCGGGCGTGGGCTGCGACGCGCTGGGAGAGTTCGGCGTCGCTGACGGTGATGTTCTCGGCTTCGGCGATGCGCTGGAGCAGGAAGTCGGTGCGGAGGGTGGTCCGGGCGCGGTGGCTGGCGGCGGCGAAGATCTCTCCCTGCCGGGCTTCGAGCTGTTCCGGAGAGAGGCCGGACCCGAGTCCGCGCTCGACCAACTCGTCGGCCTGGCCCTGGGTTTCGGCGGTGACGAGTTCTTCGGGAAGGTCGAACGAGACGGACTGGTCGAGTTGTGCGAGGAGCTGATTGACCTTGGCCTCGCGGATGTGGTCTTGCAGTTGCTGATCGAGGTTTTCGCGGATGGCGTTTCGCAAGTCCGGGAGGGAGCGGCCCGGGAGGATTTGTGCCGCCAGCTCGTCGCTGACTTCGGGGAGGACGCGCTGCTTGACGTCCTTCACGGCGACGTGGAAGTCGAGGGTGGCGCCGCGCAACTCCTCGACGGGGAAGTCTTGGGGGACTTCGAGACTGGGATGTCTTTCTTCGCCCGGGCGAGCGCCTTCGAGGGCGGCGGCGAATCCGGGGAGGAGGGAATCGTCCTTCATCTCGATCCACTGGTCGTTGCCGCCGCCGAGATATCCGACGGATTGGCCGACGGCTTCCTCGAGGGGTTGTCCGTCGAGGCGGGCGGAGTAGTCGAGCACCGCGAAGTGGCCCATTTCGAGGGGGCGATCCGGAACCTCGTGGAATTCGGCGAACCGCATGCGGAGAGCTTCGAGTTCGCGGTCGATGTCGTCGTCGGAGATTTGGATGTCGGGGACCTTGAGGCGGAGGCCCTTGAATTCCGGAAGTTCGAATTCCGGGGCGAGGCTCACGGCGGCGGTGAAGGTCAGCGAGCCGTCGGAATGGTGGACGGGATTATCGAGCTCCGAGGCGTTGAGAATGCGGAGTTCCTTGCGCTCGGTGGCTTCGCGGAAGGCCTCGCGGACGAGCCGGGACTCGAGTTCCCGGGTGATCTCGTCGGCGAAGCGCTTTTCGATCACGGAGAGGGGGGTTTTGCCGGGGCGGAATCCGGGGATGCGGGCGTGGGTGCGGAACTCCTGTAAGATCTTCCGGCGTTCGCCGCCGACGTCCTCGGGCGGCACCTCGACCCGAAGGCGGGCGGCACAGTTTGGCTCTCGTTCGATGGTGATGTTCATCACGTTTCCGCGCGCCCGGGAGGGGCGCCTCGGCGCGCAGGTTAGGGGCGTGGGAGGGTGCGGTCAAGGGACGGGGACCTCCGAGACGTTTTAAAAAAGCGTCCGAATGTTTTATATTCATTGACCTTGACGGAATGATGCCTATGCGGGTCTCATAGCGAGCAAGCGCACCGAGACGCTATGAGTGCCATGTCAGGATGTTCGGGTTGGGGGATTCGGAAGGGAGGATGGCTGGCGGGTTTCCTGCTGGCGATCGTGTTTTTGCCAGTCTCGTCGGAGGGCCAGGATTTCGAGGGGCGGACGATATCGTCGTTGACGTTCCGTTACCGGGGCCCGCAGACGGTGGATGAGAACCGGCTTCTTGGATACATGCGGGTGCGCGAGGGGCAGCGCTACAGCGCGGAGGTGCTGGACGAGGATATCGTGAGTCTTTACGAGAGCGGGTTGGTGGACGACGTGAGTTTCTTCGGGGAACTCGAAGGGGAGAACGCGGTGAGATTGATCGTGGAGGTGGTGACGCGGCCGGCGCGGGCCGGGGTGGGATTTGTCGGGAACACGGTGTTCAGCGACAAGAAGCTGGCGAAGGTGACGGAACTCGAGGGGAGCGGCCCGTTGAGCGACCAGGAGATCCTGTCGGCCCGCCGCAAGATCGAGGAGCACTACCGGGGCTTCGGGTATCCGGACGTGCTGGTGACGCATCGTCTGCAGGAGACCGAGCGCCCCGGGTATGCGGACCTTGTGTTCGTGATCGACGAGGGCGTCAAGAGCGAGGTGCGGAAGATCCGGTTCGAGGGGAACCGCGCCTTCCGGGACGTCGAGTTGCGGCGGGAAATGGAGACGAAACAGAAGGGGCTGTTCTCATTCTTCACGAAGTCGGGGAGGATCAACCCCGAGCAACTGCAGCAGGACCTCGAGCGGGTCAAGGACTTCTACCGCAACCGCGGTTATCTGCGGGTCCGGATCGGGGAGGTGCGGCGGGAGCCCGCGAAGAAGGGACGGGTGGATCTCGTCATCCCGGTTTACGAGGGGGAGAAGTACACCGTGCAGAGCGTGTCGTTCGGGAAGATGTCGGTCTTCCGGCCGGAGGAGCTGGAGCCGGCGCTGAGCCTGACGGCGCGGCAGCCGTATTCCGCGGAGAAGATGCGGGACGACATCCGGATGATCCGCAGCTACTATGGATCCCGTGGTTATGCGGACGCCGCGGTGACTCCCGACATCCGGGACGCCGGGCCGGGGGCGGTGGCGATCGTGTACGAGATCACGGAAGGGCAGCGCTACCGGGTGGGGAGGGTGAACATCCAGGGCAACACCATCACGAAGGACCGCGTGATCCGGAGGGAGGTGCCGATGAAGCCCGGGGACTGGTATAATTCGGTCGACGAGGAGGCCACGCGGCGGAGGCTGCAGAACCTGAACTATTTTGATCCGGTTCAGGTTTCGGGCGCGCCGGGCGGGCAGGCGGGGTATCGCGACGTGAACATCCTTGTCAGCGAGAAGCGGACCGGCTCGATCAGCTTCGGGGCGGGGTTCAGTTCGATCGACAGCATCGTGGGCTACATGAACCTTGAACAGACGAACTTCGACCTGATGAACCCGGGAGGATGGTTCCGCGGAGGGGGGCAGCGGTTCGGGCTGGATCTGCGGTTGGGGAATCAGCGGCAGGATTTCAAAATTTCGCTGGTGGAGCCCTGGTTTCTGGGGCGGCAGCTGGCGCTCGGGGGGGAGTTGTATTACCGCGACTTGTTGTTTTTGAGCGACGTTTACGACCAGCGCAACTACGGCGGGGCGGTCTTCATCCGGAAGAAGGCGGGACGGCGAGGGTATGTGCGACTGGAATACCGGCTGGAGAAGGTGAAAGTTGACGTGGATGCGGACGTTTCGGATGATTCGCTGTTTGCCGGCGAGGACGACGACTATCTGCGGAGCGCGGTGGGGTTGAACTACGTTTACGACAGCCGGGACAGCAACATCACGCCGCGGCGGGGTCACCGGTTGGACGCCGGACTTACGGCGGCGGGGGGCATTTTCGGGGGGGACGTGGACGCCTACACGGTGTCGGTGAAGGGATCGAAGCACTGGAACCTGCCATGGGACCTGATCCTGAATCTGTCCGGAGCGGCGGCGGTGACGGGCGGGTTTGGAGCAGGCGACGACGAGGTTCCGGTGTTCGAGCGGCAGTTCCTCGGAGGGGCGCGCGACCTGCGCGGGTTTGATTTCCGGGAGATTGGTTCCTTTGAGAACGGAACGAGGGACATGGAGACCGGGGAGGCCTTCGGGGGATTGACTTCGGCGTATGTGACCACGGAGGTGTCATTCCCGGTGATCGAGAACATCCGGGGAGCGGTTTTCTACGACGTGGGGCTGCTCAATGGCGAGTCGTGGGATTTCGCACCGGATCAGATTTACAGCGATGCGGGCATGGGCCTGCGGCTCAACCTGCCGATCGGCCCGCTGGCGCTGGACTACGCGGTGCCGCTGACGAGCGACGAAGAATCGGACCAGGGCGGGCAGTTCAACTTTTATCTGAATTACCAGTTCTAGCTTGGCCCGTGAGTGCGGCATTCGCGCCTCCCACGGGCTGAATCTGGTGGCGGTCTCGCGTAGCGGGCCAATCGTTCGCTCCGGCGGGACAAGCCCGCCGGGGGCGTTGTGCGGGTGGCGGTCTCGCGTAGCCAGCCAATCGTTCGCTCCGGCGGGACAAGCCCGCCGGGGGCGTTGTGCGGGTGGCAG
>CAYPUM010000286.1:0-5434 GCA_964413545.1 uncultured Roseibacillus sp.
CCGCGAAGAAGGAAAGCCCCCTCGGCGAGCTGGACATGGGCGCCAACCACCTGGCCGCCACCGGCGGGTTCCTCGACGACACCGGCTTCGACCGGGTCTACTGGATGTACAGTAAACGCTGGCCCGGGTTCTACTTCGCGCAACATTCCCCGAAGGCGGGGCAGCTCGTGGTCTTCGACGAGACCACCACGTTCGCGGTGAAGTACTTCTACCGGCGCCATCAGTGGAGCCCGTTGCTGATTCCCGGCGCGCAGGGCTACCTGTTGTTCGCCGACGACAACGACAATCAGCCCGGGTTCGTCGGGGAGGGCGGGAAGGCGCTCGACTGGCTGCCCGAGGGGGCGGCAAGGGACAGTCACCGCCGCGGCGGGCGGGGCGTCGAAAAGGGCACCGGTTACGTGCGCCACGAGCCTCCCATGTGGAAGACGCTCGTGCCCCTCCGCATCCGCGCCATGGTGCAGGCAGGGGACCGCCTCTTCGCGGCGGGCCCGCCCGACGTGGTGGACCCCGCCGCCCCGCTGGGCTCCTTCGAGGGACGCCAGGGCGCCCTGCTGAGCGTGTTCAGCACCGCCGACGGCTCGGAACTCGGGTCACAGGCGCTCCCGTCGCCGCCGGCCTTCGACGGCATGATCGCCGCCGCCGGCCGCCTGTTCATCACCACCAGCGACGGCAAGGTGATCTGCATGGCGGGCAGGTAGCGGCGGCCTATTTTGCATCAACCTTCGAGGCGAGGAAGCCACCGATGATCGCGGCGATGGGCTTGAGCCGCCTGGCGGCCGTGTCGGCGTCGCCGCCGAAGTTCTCCAAGGCGGTTGCACCCGGCAGGTAGAGCGATTGTTACGGCGCTGCACTCCCCGGTGAGGGTGCGGCGACCGACGCATCGGCCAAGCGAATGGGGGCCCGGCCTCGTTAGGCATTGCGTTGGTTCCTTCAGAAGGCATTGTCTCCCGGGAACATGTTTCTGCTCGTTTTCTACGTCCTTCTGGCGCTATGCGTCTCGTTTCTCTGCTCGATCATGGAGGCGACGCTTCTCAGCGTGACGCCGGCCTCGATCGAGGCGGCGAAGCAGCGGCGCGCGAGGTGGGGGAGCCGGATGGAGGCGCTGAAGAACGACATTGACCGCCCGCTGTCGGCGATCCTGACGCTGAACACGATTGCCCACACCATGGGGGCGGCGGGGGCGGGAGCGGAATATGCGCGCCTCTATGGAAACGCCTATGAAGCGGTCTTTGCGGGACTTCTGACGCTCGCCATCCTTGTGGTCACCGAGATCATCCCGAAAAGCCTTGGCGCGCATTTCGCGAACCAATTGGCGGGCCCCGTTTCGTGGTTTCTGCCGTGGTTGACCCGCCTTTTGGTGCCGCTGGTCTGGGTGAGCCGTCAACTGACCCGGCTGATCACTTTTGGAAGGGCGAAGCCGGTGCCCCGGCACCGCGAGGAACTGCTGGCGGTGGCGCGGCTCGGCGAGAAGGCGGGAGATGTGCGCAAGCGGGAGGGAATCATTCTGCGGAATCTCATGAAGCTGCAGGAAACGCGCGTGAAGGACATCATGACCCCCCGGGCGGTGGTGTTCTCCCTGCCGGAGGACACGTCGCTCGGCGAGTTCGCCGGTCTGGTGGCCGACAAGCCCTTCTCGCGCATCCCGGTCTACGAGGGCGATCCGGACAAGGTGACCGGTTTCGTGCTGCGGACCGACGCCCTGCTCGCGCTGCAACAGGAGCCGCACACCAGGGCGACCCTCCGGTCGGTCCGCCGCCCGCTGGAGGCTGTCTTCGAGGCATTGGAGGTGGACCGTCTGTTCGAGCGATTCGTCAGGGAGCGTCCCCAGATCATGCTGGTGCACGACGAGTTCGGGTCGGTGGCCGGTCTGGTCACGCTCGAGGACGTGGTCGAAACGATCTTCGGCATCGAAATCGTCGACGAGAAGGACACGGTGGCCGACATGCAGTCTTACGCGCGCCGGCTTTGGAAGGAACGAGCCACCCGCATGGGACTGAAGCTCGACGAGGAGGGAGTCATCAGGATCGAGGAGAAGCCGTGACGGGAAGGCGCCGGGAGGGGTGCGAGGGCGCGGTTGCCGGTTGCCGGTTGCGGGTTGGTCGGCGGTTGCCGGACCCTGAGGCTAGCCCGCCCTTGCGAGGAAGGTGCCGGCGGAAGCGGTGTACTCGGGAGCGACATCGAACTTCTGGCGGAGCAGGCCGGAGAGCGGGACGACCGTGACGGTGGCGCCGGCCGCCTCGAGGGATGCCTTCAATTGCGGGATGCTGAGGCGGTTCCGGAAGTATGACAAGAAGGGCCGGATCTCGTGGCGCGGGATTCCGGCGATGTTGTGACAGTGGAGCCAAGCCTCGCATCGGGTGACACGCATGATCTCCCCGACCGCGATCTCCAGCGCATCGGGGGAAAGGTGCCCGAGGAGATCGTGTACGAAGAGGTAGTCGAAGGACTTGTCGGGCAGGCCGGAGTCCAGGATGCTGGCCTCGAAGAAGCGGACTCCGGGGAAGATCTCGCGGGCGTTGCGGATGTTTTTCCATGCGATGTCGAAGCCCGCGTAGGAGATGTGCCTTTCCAAGCCGAAATTCCGGAGGGCCTTGAAGTCGTTTCCCGAGCCGCAGGCGACCTCGAGGACCTCGACGCATTTGGCGTTCCGGGCGGACAGTTGCGACGACCAAATGCTGGCGAAGGTATTCATGGCGGGTTCGAAGAGGCTCCAATGGGGCCGGTCGGGGTCCACGTACATCAAGGCTTCGCCGAGGTAGTCGGGGATCGGGCAGCTGTCGGATTGCAGCCAGTGCCACGTCCGGCGGACGATTGCAGGGATTTGTGAGCCGGACGCCGGACGGTCGAGTTCTTCGAGCAACCGGGCGCGTTCGGCGCCGGATTTCAGGGCCTGCAGGAGCCAGGTCATGACGAGTCCGAAGCGGAGTTCTTCGTCGATGAGGGCGTCGAAGCAGCCGGGCCAGAGAGAGTCGATCAGGAGGGCGCGGTTGAGGATGCTATGGGTGTTGAGGCGTTGGTCCTGCTCTTCGACGCCGAGGTAGACGGCGAGGTGTTCGGCGGGCAGGCAATCCCACGAGGCCTTCAGGCGGGCGTTTTCGAGGGCGATGGCGGTGTCGTCCATGGGTGTCGGGGGAGACCAGGCCGGTGCGTCGCTCGCTGGAATCCTCGAAAACCAGAAGTCGTTGGGCATTCCTCGCTCCACCCGCAGTTCGCATTGGTTTCTCCCGGTCCGGGGGTTCGTTTTGTTAGAGTTTCGGCGGGGACCACTCGGGGATGCCGGTTTTCTCGCGCTGCTTGCGGTATGCGGCGTGGTAGGGGTGCTGTTTTGCGAGGGGGACATCCTCGTTGACCATGAACGGCCGCACCTTGTTCCACCATTTGTCGTATGCGTTCAGCATTTTTTTCGCGACCTCGGGGTGCTGCTGGATGAGATTGCGTTTTTCGCCCGGGTCGTCGCGGATGTTGTAGAGCTGGTCGCCGTTCACGAGGCGCCACGTTTCGTCACGGACTGCGAAGAGCTGGTGTTGGGCCTCGTCGGGGTCGCAGGTCTTGATATTGCGCCATCCCTCGACTCCCTCCTTGCCCCACCGGCCGAGGTGGAAGAACGTGTATCGGGCCGGCCAATCGGGCCTTGCCCCGGTCAGAAGGGGGAGAAGGCTGCGTCCGTCGACCTCGACGTCGTACGACGCCCCGGCCATTTCGGCGAAGGTCGGGAAGATGTCGATGTGCCGGGTGAGGACGTCGATGTCCCGGCCGGCCTTGATGCGGCCGGGCAGGCGGAAGAACGCGGGCACCCGCGAGCCTCCCTCGTGAAGCGAGGCCTTTTTGCCGCGCATGCCGGCGTTGAAGTCGCCGGCCGCCGATCCGTTGTCGGTCATGAACACGAGGAGCGTGTTGGCGGCAAGGTCCCACTCATCGAGCTTCCGCATCAGGAGTCCGACGTTCTCGTCGATGTTGGTGATCATCCCGTAGAACGCGGCGCGCGGCTTGTAGTTCACCTTCTCCTCGTAAAGCTTCTGATATTTTTCGGGGCAGACGTAGGGGGAGTGGGGGGCATTGGTCGAGATGTAGGCGAAGAACGGTTTTTTCCGGTTGCTCTTGATCCATCCGAGGGCCTGCCGGAAGAAGATGTCGGTGCAATAGCCCCGGGTCTTGACGAAGGTGCCGTTGTGCCGGATGGCGGGGTCGAAATACTTGTTGCCGGGCGCGTCGGCGCAGCTTCCGGGGTAGGCCTGTCCGATGCCGCCGGCGCCGTGGATGAAGACTTCGTCGAACCCGCGGGCGCCGGGTTGGTACGGGTCCTCGTCGCCGAGGTGCCACTTGCCGAAGATGCCGGTGGCGTATCCGGCCGATTTCAGGACCTCCGCGATGGTGGTCGCCTTGAGCGCCATGCGTTCCCGTTCGAGGATGGTATGGGTGATCCCGTTCTTGAACGGGGCGCGGCCGGTCATCAGCGCGGCGCGGGTGGGCGCGCAGGTCGGGCTGACATGGTAATCGGTGAGGCGCGTGCTTTGGGTGTAGAGCCTGTCGAGGTTCGGGGTCTTGACATACGGGTGACCGTGGCAGGCGAGATCGCCGTATCCCTGGTCATCGGTCAGGACGAGGATGATGTTCGGCTTGCCAGCCGCGGGGGCCTCCCCGCGAGCGGCAAAGGGCGCGCCGCACAGGCCGACGGCGACGGCCGCGAGGAATGCGAGTTTCAGAAATGGGTTCATGATCATGTTGGTGTCTTCGGGTCCTGCTCCCATACGGGCCGAGGGGAGGGCGTCTTTCGGGGCGGGTGTCGGGTGTCGGGTGCAACGTCGAGGGAGGGGCCGAAAGCGGGACGGGTCATGGAAGCCGGCGGAGCGGGATGAAAGAAACGGCCGGAATGGACCGGTATGGGTATTGATGAATCGATTGCAGCCGATGCGGATTCGGGAGGATGCGGGGGGTCGGGGACGGTGGGGGCGGTTCGGGGGAGGCGGGAGGGGCGCTGAATGGCCGGGCTTTTGCGGGCGGCCGCGTCTCACGGGGGTCATGGGGATGGCGTTCGCCGCGGTTCTTGCGGCCGTGAGCCCGGCCGCGCCCGGCGCCGGGCCGGACCGGAAGACGATCGAGAATGTCCTTGCCCACCAGCGCGAGAGCGGGGGCTGGCCGAAGAATTATGACCGCAAGAAGGCCTTGACCGACACGCAGCTCCGCGCTCTCCGCAAGGACAGAGGCAGGAACGATGCCACCATCGACAACGGGGCCACTCACACCGAGATCCGCCTGCTCGCCGCGGGCCTCGCGAAGACCCGCGACGAACGCCTCGAGGAAGCCGCCCGGCGCGGGATTCGATACTTGCTGGACGGCCAGTACCGCAACGGGGGCTGGCCACAGAGGTTTCCCGGCCCCCGCGGGTACCAGCAGCATATCACCTTCAACGACAACGCCATGATCGGTGTGATGA
>CAYPUM010000287.1:0-5427 GCA_964413545.1 uncultured Roseibacillus sp.
ATCCCGTCGTCGTCACCTCGTCGTGGAGAACGGAGCCGGCCTGCGAGGTGGTCTGGAAGGACAACACGCTCGACCACACCGGCCGGGCCCACATCGTGATGCCGGCCTCGGAGTGGCCGCGCGAGTTGGTGTATTACTTCGACCCCGAGGTCCGGAAGGTGTTCCCGCTGGACAAGACCGCCGCGCCGGTCTCGCCGTTCACCGGGCGCGCCGGCTGCGAGGACATCTTCAGCGAGATGGCCGCCAGGCTGAAGCGCTCGTGGAGCTTTTACGAAGCGACCCGCGTGAAGGAGGGCGAGTGGCTGTTCGCCAACCAGCCCGGCGGCAAGGTGCACCATGTCGACGAAGGGGCACACACTACGCCAACCTACCCGCTGGCCTACTACGGCGAATTGCGGGCGTTTGGGTTTGTGCCCCCCTGGCTGGACGCCGACGACCCCGACCTGCGGAAGAAGGAAGACGCCATCCTTGAAAAGTGGATCGGGCAGCTCGAGACCGTCGGCATGAACCGGGAGGCCCACTGGACGATCCGAAACCGCGTCTTCATGAACAAGACCCCTTACCCCGAACCCCGCACCGACAAGGCCTACGTGCGGTCGCTGAATGTCGGGGTCGCCCCCAACCTGACGACACCCGAGTCGACGCTCAAATACTTCAACAGCCTGCCATGGAATTTGAAGTTTCAGCCGCTTTGCGGCTCGTGGTTTGAAAGGATGCGGTCTTTTTCCCAATTTCTGCGTTGCTCCTCAGTCGTTGGTCAGGGACCGCGCGCTGCTGGCACCCCGTCGGGGTGCATCCTGTCGGTGCGCCTGTTTCCCGGGGTATTCGTCGCTGCGCTCCTCGACCCCGCGCTCATGGCTGACTGTCGGCTTTCCTCGCTTTACCCTTGCAAATTCCGCGACGTTATCGTAGTATTTGCAGGATGTGGATTGACAGGAGGATTGAGCCCGTGCTGCGCCAACGGGTGAAGAGCCGGCCGGTGGTGGTGGTGACCGGGGCGAGGCAAACGGGCAAGACCACGCTGGTGAAGCGTCTTTTCCCGCGCTACAGCTACGTCAGCCTCGATTTGCCCAGCGAAGCGGCGCAGGCGGAAACCGAGCCCAGGGCCTTTCTGGCGCGTCACCCGGCTCCGGTGATCGTGGACGAAATCCAGTATGCGCCCGGGCTGTTGCGGTTTTTGAAACTGGACGTGGATGCCCACCGTGAAGAGAACGGGCGTTACATCCTGACTGGTTCGCAGCCCTTCGAACTCATGGCGGGCGTTTCGGAATCTTTGGCGGGAAGGGCTTCGGTGCTGACCCTCGGAGGTCTGACCTACGGGGAGATCCGCGGCGCGCGCCCGGATTTCCGGGTGGAGGACTTTGTGTTGCGGGGAGGTTATCCGGAGTTGTATGAGAAGCCGGATTTGGATGCCCGGGACTATTTCCAATCGTACGTGGCGACCTACCTGGAACGCGACTTGCGCAATCAGCTGCGAGTGGGAAGCCTCCGGGATTTCGAACGCTTCTTGCGGGTGGCGGCCCTGCGCACGGCTCAGTTGGTCAACCGCGCCGACATGGCGCGCGATGTGGGAATCAGCGGTTCCACGGCGGGAGAATGGCTCTCTCTGCTGGAACGCTCGGGAGTGCTCCGCCTGTTGGAGCCCTGGTTTTCCAGGCGCACCAAAGCGCTCATCAAGACCCCCAAGCTGCACCTGATGGATTGCGGACTGGCCGCCCACCTGGTGGGAATGTTCTCCCCGGGCGACCTCTTCGAATCCCCTCTCAGCGGGGCCCTGTGGGAATCGGCGGTGCACCAGGAAATCGCCGGAACCTTGGCGGTGACGGGAAACTGGCAACTGGCATTCTGGAGAGACCGCACCAAGGAGGCGGATTTCCTCTTCCACCGCGCGGGCAGGTTCCTGCTGGCCGACGCCAAGTGGAGCGAAGCGCCCCGCGATCCGGGCAAACTGGCCAGGGTTCTGGAGGAGATGCCGGCAAAAACTCGCGGGGCCCTGATCTGCCGCACGGCCAACGCCTTTGGAATGGGACATCGCATCGAGGCGCTGCCCCTTGGCGATTTGGCCGGATGGATCGAGTAGCCGGATGCGGGAAAATGGGGCCGTCGGTGCGCCTGTTTCCCGGGGTATTCGTCGCTGCGCTCCTCGACCCCGCGCTAATGGCTGACATCCCTCCGGGATGAAGCCGGACCTGTGAGGACAGGGCAAGCCCGTCTCAAGGATCGGTGTCCTGTCGGGCCCGCCGGGGCCTCCTGCTCCTTCATGTCACTTCGTGATGCCCCCCCCGGCGGGCTTGTCCCGTTGGAGGCCATGGTCAATCAGCTGGAATCCTTGAAATCCAGAAGTCGTCACAAATGAGTCAAGTTTTCCCGCAGCAAGGTTTCCCTGCCTGATGCAGGGTGCAAGATTCAGGATGCAGTCCCGTGTTCCCTGCATCCTGCATCCTGCATCCTGAATCATGGTCCGAGGATGGCCGTCCCACTCACCCGGCCCGTGGGGGGCGCGGATGCACTTCCCACGAGCAAGCGGGTTGACCGGCTTGACCGCTCTCCGCGGTCCGGACGATCTCGATCCCGCAACGGGATGATGCGGCCCGTGTTCCGATGGGATTCCGCCGCTCTTCCGGCGCACTGCGCCGTCTTTGCTCTTGCAGGCCACCTGTCCCGGCCACAGGTTTCACGGACCAGCCATGCAAATGAAACTGAAATCGCTCTTCGCCTCCTTCCCGCTCCTCGTCCTGGCTTCCGGCGCCTGCGCCGCCGATCCCGAGGCCGGACTGCCACTCGTGTTCTCGGAAGATTTCGAGCAGGGCCGCGAGCGCTGGGAGACCACCGACGACAAGAGCTGGACCCACCGCGAGGTCGACGGCAACAAGGTGTTCGGGATCAACAGCCGGAAGAACAGCTACAAGCCGAAAGTCACCAGCCCCCACCACATCGCGCTGATCAAGGACATCGAGGTCGCCGACTTCGTCCTGACCTTCCGTGTAAGGAGCACCAAGGACACCGGCGGGCACCGCGACTGCTGTGTCATTTTCAACCACCAGGACCCGACGAACTTCTACTACGTCCACCTCGGCGCGAAGCCCGACCCGCGCAGCGGGCAAATCATGATCGTCAAGGACGCCCCGCGGAAGGCGCTCACCGAAAACAAGAACAAGACGCCTTGGGACGATGACTGGCATCAGGTGAAGATCGTCCGCGATACGAAGTCCGGGAAGATCGAAGTCTACTTCGACGACATGGAGCAGCCCCACATGTCCGCCGTCGACAAGACTTTCGGCAAGGGCAGGATCGGCGTCGGATCGTTCGACGACATGAACGATTTCGACGATATCAAGCTGTGGGGGAAGTAGGCGGGCGGACCGCCACTCACCCGGCCTGCGGGCCCGTTGCGGCGCCCTGCACCCCCTCCAACCCCGGGCCGCAAACAATGTGACCATGAAGAATCCATCGGCAAAGAGGGGGCGTTGTTCCGCGATGGCGGGCGCGCTCGTCCTGGCGGCGTTGTTGCCGGCGGGGTTCGCCAACGGGGAAGAAGCGCCGGCCGGCAAGACCACCCGTGCGGACGGGGAGAGATTCATCGAGGAACTGCCCGCCGATCCCTTGGAGCGGTCGGCGAAGCTGGCGAGTTTCACCATCAGCAAGGTTCAGCGGTGGTTGCACGAGGTCGCCCTCGATAGAATCGAGCCGGACACGGGGCTCTATCGTCCGGAAGGCAGCTTCAATTACCAGGACGCCTGGGCGGACTGTTATCCCTTTCTCGTCTGGGCCGCGTGGCTGACCGATCTCGAAGCCCTCAATGGCCCCGTGCGCGGGGCCTTGCACGCGGAAATCAAGCACTGCGAGAAGGGCTTCTTCGCGGACCCGAAGAACACCTTCGGCGGCAGCGAGTACGTGAAGGACGGGCTGATCGCCATCGTCGAGGCGACCGGCAAGGACGAATGGTTCGACCGCATGAAGGCGATCCAGGACGAAATCTGGTCCAACCCGACGATTGATACGAAGTACGGCAGGATCCCTTCCACCAACATCGAGGTCAACGGCGAACAGATCCAGGCCCTCGCCCGCCTTTTCACCATGACCGGCGAAAGGAAGTACCTGGAATGGGCGGAACGTTTGGCCGATTACTACCTGTTGCGGGGGGACTTCGTGCCCGAGCGGCTGCGCGATCACGGCTGCGAGATCATCGGCGGGCTGGGGCTGCTCCTGGGAGTCGAATCCGTTCACCATCCGGAGAAGGCAAGAGCATACCTCCCGCATATGAAAAGGATGCTGGACACCGTCCTTGAAAAGGGGACCAACGAAGACGGCATCATGCACGATCACATCGGACCCAAGGGGCGTCTGAGCGACGGGTGGGGCTACAATTACGTGGCCTATCTCTGTTATGACATGGTCGCGGGCAAGCCGGTTTACCGCGCGCACATGGAGCAGGTCCTCCGCAATCTCGCGAAGCCGGCCTACCGGAATCATTCCTGGGAGGGGAACTCCATCGATGGGTTTGCCGACTCCGTTGAGGGTGGGCTTTACATCATGAATCGCTTCCCTGTGCCCGAAGGCCTTGCCTGGGCCGACCGGGAAGTCGCCGCCAATATCGTTTATGCCGGAGACAAGGACAAACTCTGGGGCACCATGAAACTGCAATCCAACGGAGTCCGCACCGCGATCATTCACGCCTTGATGCACACCCGCGGAACCATCGCCCGCCCGTGGCGGCAGGACCTGACGCTCGGCGCCCACGAAACGAACGAGGGTCTCGTCGTGCTGCTCGAATCAGAAAAGGCCTATCAGGGCAAGCTGGTCTTCGATATCCCGCGTCACCGTCTCTACATGGGCTTCAGGCACGACTGGCCCCGTATGAACACCCTCCCGGAATGGTTCACCGTCGACCCCGGCAGGACCTGCGTGGTCAAATACACCGGGAGCGGAGCGAAGAAGACCTTGACCGGCAAGCAGCTCCATGAAGGCTTGCCCGTCGCGCTGCGGGCCGGGGAAGTGATGCGTTTGCTGGTCTCTGAACAGGGTACTGGCAAGAGTTCCATGAAAAGTATGAAAGATGAGCGGGAAGGTCCGATCTGTGGGTTGAGCGACGCAGGGATTAGGGATTAGGGATTAGGGATTAGGGATTAACAACCCCGCGATGCACGGCTGCAGAGCCAGGGCAGTGACTACTGCGGGGATGAGATGCGAGAAATGGCAACGGGGTCCATCGATTCTGATCACAGGTTCTTCTTTACTGGACGATGCGGATCAGGCGCGGCTATTTGCCATCGCCTGCATCCGGCCTGTTGGGAGCGACTTCCTTTGTGTTGACCAGAAAGCGTTTCCTGAAGTCATCGATACCGATCTTTCCGAGATCGAGGATATGCATCAGCTCTCCGGTGTCAGAGAAGTCGAGTCGATGCTCGGGGTTGTAGTAAGTGAATG
>CAYPUM010000288.1:0-5421 GCA_964413545.1 uncultured Roseibacillus sp.
CCTCGAGGCCTTCCCGTTCCTCCGCCTCCGCAGGCATCGCGGCCAACTTCGCGGCGAGTTCCTCGAGGTCATCCTTCAGCTCCTTCAGAACCTTCTCATTGTAGCCCTCGTAGAACCGCGCCACCTCCGTGGTGTTGTCATAGGGCTCGAAGCGGTCCGGCTCGCCGCACCCCCCCGGCAACATCGCCACCGGCAGCACAAAAAACGCGGCAGGTCTCATCATGATCAACGATAGGTCGTGAATTTTTTCGGGTCAACCGCCTCCCGGACCGCCTCCCCCACGAAGGTCACCAGCAGCAACACCGCCACCATCCCTCCGAACACCGACGCCACGATCCATGGCGAATCAAGATGCGACACCCCGTCGCTCAGCAGCCTCCCCCAGCTCGGATAGGTGTCCGGCAACCCGAACCCGATGAAATCCAGCGCCGTCAGCGAAGTGATGATGGCCGCCACGCTGAAGGGCAACAGCGTCACCACCGTCGAAACCGCGTTCGGCAGCACGTGCCGGAAGATCACCCGGCCCGGGCCCGCCCCGATCACCCGCGCCGCCGCCACGTAGTCCCGCGCCTTCTCCTTGTAGGTCGCGGTCCGCATGTAGTAGGTGATGTGAATCCACGAAAAAATGCAGATCACCAGCAGGATGGTCACCAAAGTGATGTTGTCGCGCCCGATCCGGTCCGCGATGATGATCACCACATACAAAAACGGCACGTTCGCCAGAATCTCGATGAATCGCTGCGTCACAATGTCGAAAACCCCGCCGAAATACCCCATCAGACACCCGATCGTCACTCCCACCGCATAAGTCACCGCAAGGTAAATCACCGCCGCCTGCAGGACCACCTGCAGACCGCCGAACAGTTGCGCCAGCACATCCCACCCCCGCGAGTCGGTGCCAAGATAGTGCCGCGAACCAACGTCCGGCGGAAGCGGCGGAAAGGTCACCGCCAGCAACGGAGTTGTCGGCGCCGCTTCGATCGCGGCCACCTTCTCGCCGCCCATCCGCGGCTCGCTCTCGCGCCGCCCGTCCTTCCAAACGTAGATCCCGACGCGATCGCCGCTCCGTTCGTAGAGATCCTCGCGCCCTTGCTGCAGACCTTCGCGGAACCGGACCATGCTGTGCCGACGGGCCGGGTCGCCGGCGTAAAACCGGTAAGCCAGCCCCGAAAACGGCTTCCGCCTGCCTTCCCGGTAATAGAGCCCCTCCCGCTTCACAAGGCCCACCCGCAGCTCGTCCTCCGAATCAAAGGTGGCATCGAAGGGGACCGGCGGCATCACCACCCAGTTGTCACCCTCGCCTCCGCGGAAGCGCGCCTGCAGTTCCCGGTAGTCCGCTTCCCTCAGGGCCTCCCCGCCGAAATCGCGCTCCGAATACCGCTTCTGCGAGATCGCGGGAGCGTAAATCCTGTCCTCATACTTCACCAGCAGGGCCCGCTTCCCCACCAACACATGGTCCAGTAGAGCCAGCACGATCAGCACCACGATCAGCAGCAGCGAAACATAACCCCGGCCGAGTGACCGGAACCGCCGGAACATCCGCAGCGTCTGCGGGTTCCAGTGAAATTCACGCCTGCTGCGGACCAGCGAGGCCGCCCCGCCCAATACCAGCAGCGCGCATGACCCGTAGCCGATCACGGCCGCTTGGTGCCTCTCCCGCCACGACGCCTCCCGCAACGACTCCTCGCCCGACGTGAACCCGAAGAACCAGTGCAGCGACGGCAACTCGAGACCCGCCCACTCGCCCGCGGCCGCCCCCAGCCCGGTCAATACCAGAATGATTCCCAGAACGCGATACACGGCCTTATCTGAATCGGATGCGCGGATCCACCAGCGCCACGCACAGGTCGGAAAGAATGTTGCCCAGAAGCATGAGGGTGGCCGAAATCGTCAGGACCCCGAGGACCACCTGCTCGTCCTTCTCCAAAACGGCGTTGAACTGCAGCAGCCCGAAACCGTTGATGTCAAAGATCTTCTCGATCAGAAAACTCCCGCTCACCAGCAGCATGATGTTCTGACCAAGGGTCGTCGCGATCGGAATGATCGAGTTGCGGAATGCGTGCCGGAACACCGCGCTGCGATACGGGACCCCCTTCGCGGTCGCGGTCCGCACATAGTCCGCCGCAAGGTTGTCCATCAGGTTGTTCTTCATCATGAACGTCATGAACGCAAAACTCCCCACCAGATAGCACGCCAGCGGCATCGCGGCGTGATGCAGCAGGTCCAGCACCTTCTCTCCCGGAGGCAACTCCGCGAAGTTCTCCGACACGAACCCCTGGATCGGAAACCAGCCCAGCCGCGCCCCGAGAAAGACAATCAAAAACGAGCCCAGAACGTACCCGGGGACCGCATACCCCGCAAACACCACCACCGAACTCACGTTGTCCAGCCATGTCCGGTGCTTGATCGCCTTCACCACCCCGAGCGGCAGGCAAATCCCGTAAATCAACACCATCGAACTCAATCCGAAGAACAACGAGATCGGAATCCGCTGCCGCACCAGCCTCCACACCGGGTCCCCATACTTGTCCGAGCGGCCGAGACTCCCCTGCAACAGCCCCTCAAAGCCCGGCCGGTAGAGAATCACCCGCGGTTGGAACTCGCCCGGCGCTTCCATCCCCCGAGTGTGCTTCCGCCAGCGGCGCTCAAGTTCGGAGGGCTCCACCACGCGGAGCTTCCAGTCCCCGGGGACCAGCACCTCGGGGTTGCCGGGTTCGATCTCCCCTTCCTTGTCACGCACCACGCGGGCCGTCTCGTTTCGTCCCGGGATGCGGATCTCGACCGCGTCTTTTTCTTCCCCGAAGCTCTCCCCATGGCGCAAGATGTCTTTCGGCAGCACGCCCAGCCATTCGAGATAGGAACGCACCACCCCCTTGTCCCGGCGGTGTTTCTCCTCGATCTCGAACAACTGCGGCGGAGTAAGCGCCGCCCCCTCGGTCTCGCGCAACGCCGCCGCCCCCGCCTGCTCGCCCGCCGCCGCACCCATCATCTGCTGCAGGTCCCGCTGCACCGGACCCCCCGGCGCCAGACGGATGATCATGAACACCAGCAGCGTGATCCCCAAAAGCGTCAGCGGCACCAAAAGCAATCGCCGGAGAAAATATACCTTCATCGATGACCACGCCCGGAATCAGGGGGACGGGCCGTTCTAGCCGCCCGCCCCGGCGAATCAAGCTTCGTCCGGCTTCGCCCGGCCGTCGCCAAAAAAATTCCTGCATTTTCAGGATTTTGCCGCAACCTCTCCCGCGATGCGCTTCCTGACCGTTCCCGCCCTGTTCGTGGCCGGCGCGCTGGTCGTGTCCTGCGATTCGCCCACCATGGTCGAGGAGGCCACGGCGGAAGGCATCCTCCTCATGGGGAACTCCGGGGAGCCCAAGGGTCTCGACCCCCACCTCGTTTCGGGGGTCCTTGAATCCAACATCCTCGCGGCGCTCTTCGAGGGGCTGTGCAAGAACCATCCCTCCAAAGACGGTGTGGCCCTGCCAGGCGCCGCCCTCCGCTGGACGCCAAACGACGACTTCTCCGTCTGGACCTTCGACCTCAACCCCGAGGCAAGGTGGTCCGACAACGTGCCCGTCACCGCGCAGGACTTCGTCTTCGCATACCACCGCCTGCTGGATCCCGACTTGCCCGCCAAATACGCCGACATGCTGTTCCTCGTCGAGAACGCGGAAACGATCAACAAGGACCTCCGCTCCTTCGTCCTCCTCGGGAATCTGCCCGGACTCCCGATCGACCCCGAGGCCCTCAAGCGCCCCCCGTTCCAGCCCGACCCCGATGCTGCCGGAGACGCCGCGCCCTCCGGGCCGCTCGCCACCCTGCCTGCCGAAGCAAGGCGCCGCCGGGTTCGCGCGGCCGGCCTCGACGGCCTCGGCCCCGGGGACCTCGAAACAGTCCTCGGCGAACCCGCCCTCGTGGCGTGGCCCGCCGGCTTCACCCCCGCTCTGCGCACGCGCGCCCTCGAACTCCTCCTCGAATACGCCCGCAAGCACGACGACGGCACTCACGAATCGCTCGCCTCGGTCTTGCCTCTCGGCGCCCGGGCCCTCGACGAGTGGACCCTCGAGATCACCCTGCGCGGACCGGTCCCCTTCCTCCCCGAGGTCGTCAAACACTACACCTGGTTCCCCGTGCCGCGGCACGTCATCCGCAAATGGAGCGGGGGCGACATCGACCTCCCCTTCACCGATTGGACCGATCCCGGCAACCTCGTCGGAAACGGCCCCTTCCGCCTCAAGGAGTGGCGCGTCAACCACTACATCGAAGTCGAGCGCAACCCCCACTACTGGGATGCCCGCCGCGTCTCGCTCAACGGCATCAGGTTCCTCCCCGTCCAGAACGCCTACACCGAGGCCCGCATGTTCCTCGACGGCCAGTTGCACGTCACCTACACCCTGCCCCCGGAGATGATCCCCTACGCCCGCACCCACATCCCCGAAATGCTCCGCCAGGAACCCTACATCGGAACCCGCTTCCTCCGCGTCAACGTCCGCCGCAAACCGCTCGACGACCCCCGCGTCCGCCATGCCCTCGCCGCCACCATCGATCGCCGCCGCCTCGTCGAAAACGTCCTCGGCGGCGGACAAACCCCCGCCTCCGGTATCGTCCCCCCATTCAGCGGATACAAACTCCCGCAAGGCGTGGGCCACGATCCCGAACGCGCAAGGCGCCTCCTCGCCGAAGCCGGCTTCCCGAACGGACGCGGCTTCCCCGAACTCAAGTTCCTCACCGTCGACCGCGACACCGCCCGCCGCATGGCCGAAGCATACATGTCCATGTGGGAGGAACACCTCGGCATCCACATCCGCATCGAACAACGCGAGTGGACCACCTACCTCCAGCGCCAATACGACGCCGACTACGACCTCTCCGTCGCCGGCTGGATCGGCGACTTTCTCTACCCCACCACCTTCCTCGATATGTGGACCCGCGACAACGGCAACAACAACACCGGCTGGTGGAGCCCCCGATACGAAAACCACCTCCGCCAGGCCGAATCCACCGCCGACCCCCAAGCCAAGCTCGCCCTCCTCCGCCAGGCCGAGTCCACCTTCCTCGAGGACCTCCCCGCCATCCCCGTCTACTGGTACACCACCAACTATCTCATCCGCCCCGAGGTCAAGGGCTGGCACCCCCTCCTCCTCAACAACCACCCCTACAAGTTCGTCAAACTCCAACCCCCACTCCCCACGCCGCCCGGATCCCGCTTGAGTCCTTGATTGCCTGAATGCATGAATCTTAGGTCAAGTTTCTGGATCGAGCACACCGTTTCGGATTGATTGATGATTGGTGATTTATGATTGTTGATTGATGAAGTGAGCTTGGCCCGGCGCGGCCGCGCCTCTCAAGCTCCCATCGAAAATCAAAAATCATCAATCGTCAATCATCTTCAGGTCCGAGGCTTGCCTCGCTAGTGGTGTC
>CAYPUM010000289.1:0-5412 GCA_964413545.1 uncultured Roseibacillus sp.
CGGCCCCGCCACCGCCTCGCCGAAATTCGCGCGGGCGTAGTCGAGATAGAAATCGTCGACCGGCATGGCGCGCGGCTTCGGGGAGGGCTTGGGCGCCTCGACGGCGGAAACGTCGGCCTCGTAGCCCGCCACCGCCTTGCCGCCGCAGTTGATGCGGCGCTCGAACGGCCGGGACGCAACCTGGTTGACGGCCCTCGTCCTGCCGCTCACCACGATGCCCGCGATGCAGGGAAACTCGACCTTGCGGGTGAACTCGACGTGCAGCGTGCCGTCGCTCACCTCGATGTCCCGGAAACTCAGATCGAGCGCCTTGTTGCGGCCGGCGCGGGCGAACACGTCGAGGTCGTCGACGACCTGGCGGCCCTGGATCTTCGCGCCGAAGACCCGCTTGCCGGCCTGCGTGTGTGCCGGCTCGTTGAACTGCAGCGTGACGCTGTAGCGGCCGTCGGGAACCGTGAGTTCATACCCTTTCAGATCGAAGCGGACGCTCTGATAGACGGCCGGCACGGCGGCCCCGGCCACCGGTTGGTTGAAGCCGGCGGTCCTTCCCCCGACCGCGCCGTCCTTCCCGCTCACGGGCTCGACCGGCGTGGTGTCGAAATCCCCGGGCACCCACGACTGGTCCCAGCCGGCGCGGGCCAGCGCCGCGACGTTCATCTCCAGCGCCTTGGTGCGCCAGTGCAGGCCCATCAGGCCGGTGCAGCCGAACCGCTGCGCGTCGACCGCGTCGTAGCGCATCCGTCCGACCCACGGCTGGGGGCCCACCATGTTCACGTCGTTCTCCAGCCACGGGATCGCCCACTTCGGCCGTCCGACAACATTGGCAAAGGCCGGCTCGACCCCCAGGTGGCCCAGTTGGCGGTTGATGCACGCCATCGGGCTGGTCTCCGGCAGGAACTCGTCCAGCGCGGCGCGGTCGTGGGCCGGGCCCAGCACCCAGCCGCAGGTGCCGAGGGTGAGCGGGTTGCCGGCCTGCTGCAGGCCGTCCAGCGCCGCCTGGAGGTCGCGCGTGGTGGCCTCGAACTCGCCCGCCTTGTTGCCGCCCCACGTCCACCCCTCCGGGGTCCAGAGCCAATAGTAATCGACGGGGAAGGCGCGGGCCAGCCGCTGGAACGCGCCGGCGTAGAGGTCCTTGACGGCCTCCGGGCCGGCGGGTTCGCGGTCCTGCTTCTTCAGGCGCTCCTTGACGCGCTGCGGCACGGTCAGCGGCGTCTCGGTACCCACGCAGATCCTGATGCCCAGCGACCGGGCCAGTTCGAACGCGTCGCGGTACATCTCCGCGGTGCGGTTGAAGACCTCGTTGCAGTCGGCGGGGTTCTCGGGCCACGGGAAGTGCGGCGCCTGGACGTCCGGACCGTGCACGTCCGCGGCAAACAGGGACGCCGCGCCGCCGGCATACCCCGACGTCTTCATCGGCACGTTGCCCCAGCCCGGACGCTCCGTGTTGGCGAAGAATGCCGGGTAGCTGTATGTCACCTCGCCCCGCTCGTCAAAATCCCCCGGCAAGCCGATCCAGACCGTGGGCTCCGGTCCCGGGTAGCCGCCCCGCCGCTCCGGGTAGTTGTGAAGCCCGATGAAGTTCATCCGCAGCTTCGCCAGTTGCGCAATGTACGCCTTGTAGTCGTCCGCGTTCCACCAGTCCGGCCCCTCCATGAAATCATGGAACGGCTGGATGCCCCGCAGCTCGAACAGCGGCTGGTGGGTCTCGTCAAGGGCCGGGACGGCCGGCGGGATCCGCTCGTCCGGGATCACGTCGCCGTGCAGGTAGAACCGCACCCCCAGCTTCTCCGCGAAGTGGTAGGCCCCGTAGAGCACGGCCACGTCGCTGCCGCCGGTGATCGCCAGCGCGTCGCCGCCGCCCTGCAGCCGGTACTGCTGCGGGGCGAGCTTGCCGTCGACCCGCAGGGTGATGCCCTCACCCGCCTCGGCGACCGGCAGGATCTCCCCGGTCCGCAGGTAGAGGTAGCGGCGCACCTCCGCCGCCGCCAACTTCACGTTGGGGGAAGCATCCACCCCGCGGACGATCGCCGCCGGCCCCTCCCCGCGCGCCGCCACGGCCGCGACCGCGAGCATCAGCCCCGCCGACAGCACAAATGGCGCCTTGAGCATCGTTTGTATCATCTCGCTCTGTTGTTTCCGGTTCGCCCTTGCAGCAGGGAACAACGTTCCATGCCGGTCAATTCTCCCATAACCCCGCATCCCCCCGCTCGCCGGGGCCGGCCGCGCCCGGAGCGGCGCCACGCCCCGTTCGGGCGTCGCCGGAGGCGACCTGGATCCCCGCCGGTTCACCCACCCCCTTGGCAGCGGCCGTGACGGCGATGGTTCCGGCACGGTCCGCGACGGTGCGCAGGATCAACATCGCCTTTCCGTGGAACAGCGGGTTGCCGAGCAAGGCCACGCAGGACCCGAGGACGGCGCACCGCCTCATGAAACGCGCGGGCACGAGATATCGCGTGTCCTTGCTCCTGCCACCCGGCCGGCTGTTCTTCTCCAACTCCGCGCCGAACCCGACCGATCCCGCTTCCATGGGGCGCCTGCGCGAGACTCTCCGTGGCGGTGGCGTTGCTCGTTCCCCCTGCCCGAAGGTTCCCGGGGCGCCATCCCCCGTCCGCCCCTCCCGCGTCAATTTCCCCGTGAGTTCCCTCATCGCTTCGTCTCCCCGTCGATTGCCTTGGTCCGGAAAAACCAAACTCCCTCGCAGAAACCGCCGGAACGAATGCGGCCCGTGAACGAGCCGATGACATGACCGTCATCCGTGACCTGCCGGGCACCCCCGATGGCATACGCATTCCCCGGGAACGTGTCCGCATCCGCCACCGCATGATCCGACCAGGTGCCCCCGTTGTCGCGGCTAACCAGACAGGCGA
This sequence comes from uncultured Roseibacillus sp., assembly GCA_964413545.1. GTDB lineage: Bacteria > Verrucomicrobiota > Verrucomicrobiia > Verrucomicrobiales > Akkermansiaceae > Roseibacillus_B. Next base: position 2,868 of record CAYPUM010000289.1, read on the forward strand.
GCGCCCGGCGGGCCGGATCCAGCGCCATGCAATAGAGCGGCGAGCCGGGATGGTCCGCCCGCGAAGCCAGCAGACCGCTGACATGCGACAGCGAGATGCTGGTGCCACCGAACTGCCCGCCGTCCAGCGCGACGTCCTTCCGGCCGCTGGCCAGGTCGTAGCGGACGTAGTGCATCGCCCTGCCCCGGTAGATGAAATGCACCTTCCCGTCCTTGACCAGCATGTTGGCCAGCCATGAGTTGATCTCGAACTCGTCATCGAGGCTGATCCGGTCGGTCGGTCCGGTGTCGTCGGGCACGGGATTGCCGGACAGGACCGACCCGTCCAGCTTCCGCCAAGTCCGTCCGCCGTCCGGCGAATTCATGTAGTGGATGTCCCAGTAGACATCCCGGCCCTTTCGGTTCCGGCCCACGGTCGTCATGGCGTGGTGCAGCACCCCGTCGGGCGAGACCGTCAGGTGCGGGTATTGCGTGCCGGCCCGCGGCCCCCTGCCTGCAAAGCCCATGCCCCGGCGCAGCACCTCGCCCCGGGGGCTGACCACGAGCAACTGCCCGAACTGCGCGGCAATGTAGAACTGCTTCCGCCCGGGGTCGTACGCCATCGCATACTTGGCCCCGCACGGAACGTCCGGGATTGTGGCGACCGTCGGTGCGCCATAGTCGCCACCCCGTGCGAAACGGTAAAAGAGAAACGGCCGCCGCGGGTCGTTCCAGTCCGGGTGGGTCATGTGAAGATTGCCCGCCTCGTCGGCCTCGAGGGCGGGCGCCCGCGTCCCGTGGACGGCCTCCAGGACCGTCTCGAAGCTCCTCCCGCCGTCGGTGCTGCGGGCCAGCCTCCACCGGGCGGCCTCCGCCTCCGGCTTGCCGGGGACCGGCACCCGGTCGCGTGAATAGGCCAGGAATATGCCGTCCGGCGTGGCCACGACCTTTTGGTTATGGCTTTGGAACGTCCCGTAGAAGCGGGCGCCGGGATCGACCAGGGTCGTCTCGATGGCGCCGGCCTCCCCGGCCCGGCCCGGGGGGGCGGCCACCACGCATCCGCCGGCCACCGCGAACGGCAGGATCACCGCCAGCGCCCTGCTGTCGACACCCATGCTCCTGTGCTTCCGTCTCATCGTTCCCTCCCAACCGGTTGCGGGGGCTCTACCTTTCAAAGATGCCGAACCTTTCGAAGGTCATCCTCCACTCCACCTCCTTCGTGGCCGAAGCGTTGGCGGGTTGCACCCTCCGTCTCGGCGGGAAACGCCTCCGGACTGCCGTGCACCGTGCCCCGCAGGAGCAGCCCGACGCCCTCCCGTGCCCCGGCAAGCGTCAACTTCAACCGTTGCTCCACCTTGTCCTTGCCCCCGCCGGACTCCTCCGGCTCAAGCTTGATGGCGGCGTCGCCGAGTGGCTCTCCCCCCGCGTCCCGTGCCTCGATGACGGCCTCAAGGATCGTCTCTCCGTGATACTCCAGCCTGAGCCTGCCGGCGTCGGCCTTCCACTCGACGCGCGACGGGGCATTGGGCGGCGGGGTGGCTTCCGCGGCATGGGATGACCAACCGGCGCATAAGACCCCGGCAACCGGCAGGAGGGCTTGTAGACCTGTCATTGTTCGGTTCTCCTTCTGTTTCTGTTCTGCAACGTGTGATTCTCCCCGGCGGCCGCCACGGCCGCTCAGGCACCCTCGATCGCGATCCGTGACCAGTACCCCGTCTCCCAGTGCCAGCCATTGGCGCGGTTCTCCAGCCCCACCGTGACGGTCCTGCCCGCGTGCTCCGACAAATCCACGCTGACCTCCCTCCAGCCGTCCTGGCACGTTTGCGCGCCGATGATCTCCCGCTTCGCCGTCTTGCCGTCGATCGTGACGACCAGCATCCAGTCTCCGCCGGGGTGGTGTCCGACCCCCATGACCAGCCGGGTCTTCCCGCCGGACGGCACATCCACCTTCTTCGTCAGGACGCACGGCACCGAGCCGTTGAGCGGATGCGTGACGAGCACGTTGTCGCGCCCGCCCCAGCTTGCGCGCAGGCCGGGGTCGCAATCCACGCCGCATCCGTCCGCCTCCCATCCGGGCGCGAACTTCTCCACGTCCGTGGTGATGTCAATCTTCGTGCCGCCGCCGGTGGAAGTCACCCGGATCTTCGCCATCTCGTCGTCGGTGAACAGGCTTCCGGCGATCGGCCCCGGATCCCACGAGCGCATCAGTTCGCCCGGCTTCGGCTCGACCACCGGGATGACGAGCACCTCCGCGCCGCCGGCCACCTTCTCGATCCGTCCGCCGCTGCGCCCGACGGCGTGGCGCACCAGCATCTTCGAGACCTCGATCAGCCTGGGAAAGTCGTAGGGCGTGTGGCTGAATTTGCCCTCCGGGTTCAGGGCCGACTTGAACCGCTCGGGAACCTTCCCGAAGCCCATCGTGGTGAACAGGATCCCCGCCGCATTCGACGGGTTGCAGTCGGAGTCCTGCCCGCAACGCATCGAGATCACGATCGTCTTGTCGGGGTCCCCCTCGCCGTAGAGCAGCCCCATCAGGATGTAGGCCCCGTTGAGCTTGGCGTCGATGC